>JALFVM010000152.1 GCA_022787145.1 Lachnospiraceae bacterium
CACGCAAGAAGCTGGACATTCGCCCAGATATGATCCAGACGGGTACCGGTACATCCAAGAAAAACGACTTCCTTTGCTCCCATGTCTGCTGCTGCCGAGAGGGCTGACTGCGTATCAGAGTCGTCTTTTTCCGGCACAAGCCTCCGCATTGGAATGTTCTGCTTTTCATAGAAAGTCAGCACATCCAAATCTACGCTGTCGAAATCTCCTACAATCAAATCAACCGAAATCTGATTCCGGTAACAAAATTCCATTCCTTTATCAGCGGCAATAACAGCATCAAAGGATTCCCCCGAGAGGAAATCCTTTGCAAAATCATCATCGATGCTTCCGCCGCTGATAATGACAATTTTCTTAATTTTCATACTGATCCAATACCTTCCGAACGCTCTTTGCGTTTTCTCCCAGATCACCCTTGAATACATAGGAACCGGCTACAACCAGATTTGCACCTGCATCCAGTACGGTTGTCAGCGTCTGCTCGTTGATTCCGCCATCAACCTGAATATCCACATCCAGTCCTTCCTCGTCAATGAGTGCCTTTAATTCTTCAATCTTCTCTGTACATTCTTCTATGTACTTCTGTCCGCCAAAACCAGGCTGCACCGTCATGATCAGAACCATATCGACCTCTTTCAGAATATAGGTAATGTCTGCTACCGGTGTTGCCGGTTTGATCGATACACCAACCTTCACACCCGCATTGCGAATGCGCTCCACGGTTCTTTCCAGATCTTCACATGCTTCGGCATGTACGGTGATGGAATCCGCTCCGCAGTCTACGAAATCCTGAATATAACGTTCCGGCTCTGTCACCATCAGATGCACATCAAAAAATAATTTTGATTCCTTACGAATGGATTTAATAACCGGCATTCCGAAAGAAATACTCGGAACAAAATCTCCGTCCATAACGTCAATATGGAGCCATTCCACGCCTGCGTGTTCGAGCTGCTGAATCTGTTCCCCCAGACGATTAAAATCAGCAGATAAAATAGATGGACATAATTGATACATACTTAATATCTCCTTTTTTCTTTTAATTCATTATATAATCCTACGTAATCTTCATAGCGAAGAATACTTAGTTTCCCCTGTTCCAGTGCCTCCTTCACGCTGCACTGTGGTTCATGAATATGCACACACCCCTGATACTTACATTGTCCCTCATACGGACGGAATTCCGGAAAATAATCTTTTAACTCCTCTTTTTCCATTCCCTCAATGTAAAGAGAACTAAATCCCGGTGTATCCATCAGGTAAGTATCATCTCCAATTGCAATCAGCTGCGAATGGCGGGTTGTATGTTTTCCTCTGCCCAGTTTTTTGCTGATTTCCCCTGTCTCCATGGAAATCTCATCCTGCAAAAGATTGGTCAGAGAAGATTTTCCAACGCCGGACGGCCCTGCAACAGCCGAAGTTTTGCCCCTGAGAAGCTTTTGTAACTCTCGCACCCCCTGCTGCTTTGCCGCGCTGGTAAAAAGGACCTCATACCCGCAACGTCCATACACTTCCTGCAATGTTTCTAATTCTTCTTTTGTTCCGAGATCCATCTTATTAAAACAGATCACGACCGGAACATTCTGGTATTCCATTGTGACCAGGAAACGATCCAGAAGCATAAAATTCGGTTTCGGATCGTTTACTGCAAAAATGACAATTGCCTGGTCAATATTTGCAACTGCCGGACGAATCAGCTCATTGGTACGCGGGAGGATTTTCTCCACACTTCCCTCCTTCGCTTCCACATCCAGCACTTTAATTTCTACATAATCGCCCACCAGAGGTTTTTTCTTATCTTTTCGGAAAATTCCTTTGGCTTTGCATTCATAAAGACCGGTCTCTGTCTGTACGTAATAAAAACCGGCAATTCCTTTTATAATCCTTCCCTGCATAGATTACTCTTCAACCTGTTCAAATTTAATCGGATAATGACCAAGTTCCACGTAATCGCTGCCGATCAGCTCATACAAATACAAGGTTCCGTCTTCGACACCAGGTGCACCTGTCAGATCCAGCTGATACGGGAATTCCACCTGCTTGCCATCCATAACGGTAGATGCCTGCGGGGATCCATTTACAATCTGCGCAAGTTCCATCTTAACCACACCATTCTGATATCCGATCGGTGTATCCAGTACCTGTGTACACTTCCATGTGCCGGTTGCCGTTGTGGTCGGTGTCGGCGTTGCGTCTGTGGAACCTGTGCTCACAGTGATTGTAATCGTTGTTCCCTTGTCCACATAGACACCTTCTGCCAAACTCTGTGCCATTACCTGTCCTGTTGGTACGGTCTCACTTGCCTCAGACTGTACAACAACGTCCAGTGGTGCCAGTGCATTCTTAGCGTCTGCCTCTGACATTCCGACAACACTCGGTACGGTAAAGCCGTCATACTGTGCTCCCATGCTGACTTCCAGATTGATTCTTTCTGCGGCCTTCACCTGTGTATTTGCAGCCGGTTCCTGTGTCACGACCTGTCCTGCCTCATAATCCGTACTGTAGGATTTGCTGATATTTACCGTAAATCCCATTTCTGTCAGCATTGCCTCTGCCTCTCCCTGTGTTTTTCCTGTCACGTCAGGCACAGTGATCACAGCAGTACCGCTGCTTAATTTATAATTAATCGTAGAATTTTCCGGAACTTTTGTTCCCGCCTCTGTCTCCTGATAGCAGATGATGCCTTTATCGTATTCATCTGAAGGTTCTTCTCCCACATAGCGGATACCGATTCCGGAGTTTTTCACAGTCTCAACAGCCTCATCCTCTGTCTTTCCGACAAGGTTCGGCACTTCGATCATCTTCTCTTCCACGGTATTTTGTTCTGTCGAATTTTTCCCGATTCCACCCTTAAACAATCCCGTCACATTGACGATATAGACAATCAGCACAACAATAATCAATGCTCCAACAATGAAACCGCCGATCATCATCGCCTTTTCCAGTACGCGAGTCAGACCGCCCTTTACATCGTCATCCTCATCGTCATCCAGCTCGTTTTCATTGATAAACGCTTCCTGACGCCGGTTCGTCACGCCCGGTGCTTCCGCACGTTTCTGCTTGATCTGCTGGAGATCCTGCTCTCCAATCACCATCGTCTTTTCCGTCGGATCCATCGTGTAAAGCTGCACAAAATCTCCGTTCGGATCAATCAGTGAATGTTTCAGATCCGCAATCACTTCGCTCATGCTCGCATAACGTTTATCCACACTCTTCTGTGTACATTTCAGGATGATCAACTCCAGACTGTGCGGAAGATCCGGTGTGTATACAGTCGGAGGAACCATCTCGTCTTGCAGATGCTTGATGGCAATCGCCACCGTTGTCTCGCCCTCAAAAGGCACTTTTCCTGTAACCATCTCATACAGCGTAATTCCAAGTGAATAAATATCACTCTTCTCGTCACTGTATCCGCCGCGCACCTGCTCCGGTGAACTGTAATGCACCGATCCCATCACGTTGGAACTGATGGTGTTGGAGGATGCAGCTCTGGCAATGCCAAAGTCTGTGACTTTTACCTTTCCATCTGTGGAAATAATAATATTTTGAGGTTTCACATCGCGATGGATGATTCCATGACTGTGTGCCGCCTCAAGTCCCATGGATACCTGGATGGCAATACTGGTCGCCTCTTTGACACTCAGTTTTCCTTTTTTGGAAATGTAATCCTTCAGTGTAATTCCCTCAACCAGTTCCATAACAATATAATGGATGCCATCATCCTCGCCAACGTCGAATACATTGACGATATTCGGATGTGTCAGCCCTGCTGCCGCCTGTGCCTCTGTCTTAAATTTATTGATAAATGTAGTGTCTTCGCGAAATTCCTGCTTTAACACCTTCATTGCCACAAAACGGTTGAGTTTGTGGTCTTTTGCTTTATAAACATTCGCCATGCCGCCAGCACCTATCTTGCCGACTACCTCATAGCGCTCTCCTACAATCATACCAGTCTTTAACATGTTTTCACCTCTTCAGTAAATGGTTCTATTAATACTACTGCAATATTGTCTTTTCCGCCATGTTCATTGGCCAGATTCAGTAAGGTTTCACCCTTCTCCTGTAGCTCTGCCCCGGTCTGTATAATCCTTTGTATCTCTTCATTCGATACCATGTTGCTCAATCCGTCAGAACACATCAGTATATTGCTATCTTTTTCAAGCCTGAAGTCAAAAAAGTCAATATTTACATTTTCTTCGGCTCCAAGCGCCCTGGTTATAATATTCTTATCGGGATGATTTCTGGCCTCTTCTTCCGTCAATTCTCCCATCCGAACCATTTCCTGAACCAGAGAATGGTCTTGGGTTATCTGTGTTATATGATCTCCTACCACATACAGGCGGCTGTCTCCCACATTTGCAACATATGCATAATTACCCACAACAGTAGCAACTACCATCGTGGTCCCCATGCCTTTTCGTTCTTCTGATTTCTTTGCCTGTTCGATCAGTTCATGGTTGGCTACTTCTAATCCATGACGAATCACTTTGACCGGATTAAAATCCGCGTCCTCCTTAACTGAGTCTACCATAACCTGCACGGCAAAGGCAGAAGCAAAATCCCCGGCATTGTGGCCTCCCATCCCATCTGCTACAATAAACAGATTGGGAAGATTACCCACAGGGGCTTCCGACGCATATACATAGTCCTGGTTGACACTCCTGCGCCTTCCGATGTCGGTTCCTGAATATACTCTCATTCATTCTACTCGCTTTCTGTCTCTTCCATATATCTCTTTCGCAATTGTCCACAGGCGCCATCAATATCGCTGCCCATTTCTCTTCTAATAGTAACATTAATTCCGTATTTTTCAAGTTTTATTTTGAAATTCTCAATAACCTCGCGATTTGATTTGCGATAATTTCTTTCCTTAATCGGGTTCACAGGAATCAGATTTACGTGGCAGTTGAGGCCCTTCAAGAGTCCTGAAAGCTGCTTTGCATCCTCCTGAAAATCATTCACACCGCCCACAAGACTGTACTCAAACGTCAGTCTCCGTCCTGTTTTTTCAAAATAATAACGACAGGCATCGAGCACTTCCTCCAGCGTATATTTTCGTGCAATCGGCATCAGTTCCTGACGTTTTTCATCATTTGGAGCATGAAGTGAAAGTGCAAGTGTAATTTGTAACTGTTCTTCTGCAAGCTGGCGAATACGAGGCACAAGTCCACACGTAGACACCGTGATATTTCGCTGACTGATGCAGATGCCCAATTCGTCACTGACCATATGAAGAAACTGTACGACATTGTCATAATTGTCCATCGGTTCACCGGTTCCCATAATCACAATGTTCGATACGCGCTCCCCGGAGATTTCCTGAATCCGGTAAATCTGTTCCAACATTTCCGAAGGAAGCAGATTTCTTGTCAGTCCATCCAGCGTAGAAGCACAGAAACGACAGCCCATACGGCAGCCGACCTGTGAAGAGATGCACACGGAATTTCCATGCTTATATTTCATCAGAACGCTTTCAATGACATTTCCATCGCCCAGGCGAAACAGGTATTTCTGTGTTCCGTCAATTTTTGAAGTCTGTACCTGCACGACCTCAATTGGTTTTAACGGATACTTTACAGATAATTGTTCCCGAAGTCCTTTCGATAGATTCGTCATTTCTTCGTAATTCCAGACTCGTTTCTGATGGAACCATTCATAAAGCTGCTTTGCCCGAAACGGCTTTTCGCCAAGTTCCTCCATGACCGCTTTTAGCTGGGGCATTGTCATGGACTTTATATCCAACTCAAGCTCTTTCATTTACGCCTTCTTTCTCAATCTTGCCACAAAAAATCCATCGCACTGGTGCACACCTGGAAGCAACTGTAAATATCCGCGCTTTGTCGTCTCACTGTGAAGCTGCTCGTCCAGATACGGATCCAGATTTTCGCATTCCAGAGGATAATTTTCCAGAAGCCACTTGAGGTTGTTCTGGTTTTCCTTTCTGGATATGGTGCAGGTGCTGAACATCAAAATTCCTCCCGGCTTTACATACTGCACTGCCTGGTGAAGAATTTTTCTCTGTAAAATCACCAGCTCGTCCTCTTTATTCTCAGAGATGCGGTATTTGATATCCGGCTTTTTCCCCATGACTCCGTATCCGGAACATGGCACATCTGCCACGACGATGTCTGCCTTTTCCCTCGATGCCTCGTCGAACCTTGTGCCATCCTGCACCTTTGCCGAAGCATTGATCAGGTCGATTCTGGAAATATTGTCCTGAATCAAAGACACCTTATATTCACTCACATCTCTGGCGTCCACCATGCCGTAGCCTTCCATCTTATCCGCCATATGTATGGTCTTTCCGCCCGGAGCCGCACACATGTCAATCACATAATCTCCTTTTTGCGGATTGGCCGCCTCGCTCACCAGCATAGAGCTTACATCCTGTACCTGAATATCGCCTTTCAAAAAAGCATCCAATGTTAAGATATGATTGTAATCGCTGATATAGTACGCATTTTCCACATAAGGTGCTTTTTCTACTGTAACTTGCTGGCTGCGAAGACTCTCCAGAATCTTCTCTCTGTCGCGCCTTGTCTCTATACAGCGAATGGTGGTCGGATGTTCCCTGACAAATTCCATAAACATTTTTTCGGTAATTTCTTTTCCGTATTCTTTCAGCCACCGTTTTACAAGCAGCATCGGCATAGAATAATGCACGGAAAGATATTCTTCCAGATTTTCTCTCGGAGGATACTTCACAGAGTCCAGATTTCTGGCTATGTTGCGCAAAACGCCATTGACAAAGCCTTTCAGATTGTAAAAGCCTTTTCGCTGCGCAAGCTTCACAGCTTCGTTGCACACGGCCGAATCCGGCACGCTGTCCATGTATTTGAGCTGATAAACACCGCTCCTTAAAATCTCACGGATCGGTGCCTTCATCTTCTCAACAGGGACATTGGAAAACTGGTCTATGATATAGTCAAGCTGAATCTGAAAATCCAGCGTTCCCTCACAGACTCTTGTAATAAACGCTCTGTCCTGTCGGGGCAGAAACTGGTATTTTGCCAGTACCTGCCCGAGAACTACATGGCTTGGCTGCCCGTCCTCTGTAATTTCCAACAGTATTTCCAAAATCAATTCTCTAAGGTTTACGCCATTAGTCACGGTCCCGTCCTCCAGCTAAGATGAGCAGACGAAGGAGCTGCAAAATAGAGCTTGCCAGGGCTGCCACATAAGTCAGAGCCGCCGCCGTCAGCACTTTTTTCGCACCACGCACCTCCTGCGGTGCAAGGATTCCGTCTGCATTCAAAAGTTTCAACGCTCTGCTGGATGCATTGATTTCCACCGGCAAAGTCACCAGCTGGAACAACACAGCCGCAGTAAAAAGAAGAATTCCCGCTGTCAAAAGCGGTCGAATCGACAGCACAAGGCCAGCCAGAAACAACGGCCAGGACAAGGTCGAACCAAAATTTGCGATTGGAACAATGGCGCTTCTGATACTCAAAGGAGCATAATTTGTCGCATGCTGAATCGCATGTCCACACTCATGAGCTGCTACGCCAACCGCTGCCAGCGAAGTCTTATTGTAAATCGGCTCCGACAGGCGCACAACCTTTGTTCTCGGATCATAATGGTCGGTCAATTCTCCGCTGATTGGTTCAATTCTGACATCATAAACGCCTGCATTTCTCAGAATTCTCTGTGCTGCCTCGGCTCCCGTCATACCGGAAGCACTTTCCATTCTTCTGTAAATGGCAAAGGTTGATTTGAGCTTTGCCGATGCCGCCAGTGACAGCAGCATACCAATAATCAATAAAATATAAGTTGGGTCAAATCCATAATAGTACATCCAATCACTCCCTGTTCATACGAAATTGTATCCCACTATCTATCGTATATCCCCTCAAAAATGCCTCTGTTTCCATCTGTTTTTTGCCTTCCAGCTGAAGACGCTGGATGGAAAGTGCATTTGTTTTGCAGGCAACGACAAGCTGTTTTTTATCCACACAGATCACCGTGCCCGGCTCCGCTTCCTGCTGCCTTTCTACCACCTTTGCCTGCCAGATTTTCAATGTCTTTCCTTTCAGATAAGTATAGGCACTTGGCCACGGATTTAATCCTCGAATCAGACATTCAATCACAGAAGCATCCTGATTCCAGTCGATTAAGCCCATTTTTTTGTTCAGCATCGCTGCATACGGAGTCGGACTTTCCTGCGGCTGTTTTTCACAGACAGCCGTTCCCGCCTCTAAAGCAGGGATTGTATCAATCAGAAGCTGCGCGCCGATCTGGCTTAATTTGTCAAACAAGCTTCCGCCCGTCTCATCCGCAGCCAGCGGCACAACGGCTTTTGCAATCATATCACCGGTATCCAGTCCCTCATCCATTTTCATGATTGTGACGCCGGATTCTTTCTCACCGTCAATCACCGCCCACTGAATCGGTGCCGCCCCTCTGTATTTCGGCAGCAGAGAAGCATGGACATTGACACATCCATAGCGCGGCAGTTCCAAAATGGATTTCGGAATCAGCTGTCCGAAAGCTACCACCACGATCAGGTCTGGATTTAATTCACGCAAAACCGCCTGAAATTCTTCTTCCCGCACCTTCTTCGGCTGATAAACAGGAATTCCATAGCGCAGTGCCTCTTCCTTTACCGGTGTCGGCTGCAGTGCCTTTCCCCGTCCTTTCGGCTTGTCCGGCTGTGTCACCACAGCAAGTATCTCATGTTCGGATTCTGCGAGCGCATGCAGTGTTCCCACCGCAAAATCCGGTGTTCCCATAAATACAATTTTCATCATCCACCTACCTCCTGTATCACATGTGGTTATGACTACTTAGCAATGAATTTTGCAAATCTTTTGTGTGCTTACTCTTCTTCATACTCTACTTTGTGAAGATCGCCCTCTACTAGTTCCGTATACATTTTTCCATCAAGATGATCCAGTTCATGACAGAATGCTCTTGCCAGAAGTTCTGTTCCCTCCAGCTCCACCTCTTCCATATTTTGATCCAGTGCGCGCACCTTCACATAATTCGGACGAGTTACCTGACCGGCCATTCCCGGAACGCTTAAGCATCCCTCATCTCCCGTCTGCTCTCCATCTGTCTCAATGATTTCCGGATTGATCAGTACGATCGGGCCATCTCCGACATCAATGACAACAAGTCTTTTTAAAATTCCAACCTGTGGTGCGGCCAGTCCCACACCATAAGCGTCGTACATGGTCTCCATCATATCAAAGATCAATTCTCTGATTTTCGGTGTCATTTCTTTAATCGGTCTGCATTTTTTTGTTAAAATAGGATCCCCCTGTTTGCGAATTGTTCTAAGTGCCATAAGTTTTCTCTCTCCTTTTTTTAAATATGAAAATCAAATTGTATATGAATGTTGGAAAATCCACTGTTTATCTCTATATATTCTTCTAATTTATCTTTCAAAGCTGTCAATACGTTTCGATCCTTCTGTCTGATATAAATGACCTGCCGGTAAATATCCTGCACACGACTTACCGCCTGCGGCGCCGGTCCGATGACTCGAAGCATATGTTTTTTGTCCAACCTGGAAATATATTCCCGAATATATTTCATCCCCTGCGAAAGAAGTGCTTCATCCTCGCAGCCTCCGAGCACTGCCATCATTGCAGCTGCCGGCGGATACTTCATCAGCGCCCGATATGCCATTTCTTCTTCGTAAAAGGCCTCATAATCCTGCGATACGGCTGCCCGGATGCTGTAGTTATCCGGCTGATACGTCTGCACAAATGCCTCTCCCGGTACTTCGCCCCTTCCGGCGCGCCCGACTGCCTGCGTCACAAGCTGAAAGGTACGCTCCCCGCTTCTGAAATCCGCATCGTTCAACGACAGATCTGCGGCCAGAACACCGACCAGCGTGACGTTCGGGAAATCATGTCCTTTCACAATCATCTGTGTCCCGATCAGAATGTCTGCCTCCTGCCGGTTGAAGGCCTCCAGGATTCTTGTGTGACCTTCCTTTTTTCTGGTCGTATCAAAATCCATGCGAAGCACACGGCTTTTTGGAAACATTGTCTTTACCATCTTCTCAATTTGCTGTGTTCCCGCTTTAAATCCGCCGATGTAAGGCGATCCGCAGGACGGACAGGTTTTGTATTGCGCAGTCTCATAGCCACAATAATGGCAGACAAGCCTTCCGTGATTGTGAAGCGACATGGAGACGTCGCAGTGCGGACATTTCGCCACATAGCCGCAAGAGCGACACGATACAAAGCCCGCATACCCTCTTCGATTGAGAAACAGCATCATCTGTTCGCCTTTTTCCAGTCGCTGCTGCATGGCTTTTGCCAACGGCTCACTGATCATCGAGCGATTGCCCGCCTTCAGCTCCCCGCGAAGATCTACAATCTCTACTTTCGGAAGAGGTCGATCCTCATAGCGCTGTGTCATGGAAAACAGGGCATACTCGCCGTTTTTTGCCTTCCAGTAAGAGTCTGTCGAGGGCGTTGCCGACCCGAGCACCACCTGCGCATGCTCCATTTTGCCTCTCTGTATCGCCACTTCGCGCGCATGGTAGCGTGGCATCGTTTCGCTCTTGTAGCTGCTTTCATGCTCCTCATCTATGATTACCATTCCAAGATCGGGAAACGGTGTAAACAACGCAGAGCGCGGACCGATCATCACTTTCACACGTCCCTCTCTCGCCTGCTGCATCTGATCATAGCGTTCCCCCTGCGACAGGCGGGAATGCAAAATGGAAACCTGATCTCCAAAATATTCGTAAAACCGCCTGACGGTCTGATACGTCAGCGCAATCTCAGGAATCAGCACGATTACCTGCCTTCCTGCGTCGAGAACAGACTGAATCAATTCCATATAGACAAGCGTTTTTCCGCTGCCCGTCACTCCGTGAATCAGGCAGGGCCGCCCCTCATTGCGTGCTTCTTCGAGAATCCCACGAATAACTATCTGCTGCTGTTCATTGGGAATCTGGCGTTTTCGCGCCTCTGCCTGTATCTGCGGACCGCGGTAAATCCGATCTGCATCCACCGTCAGAACATCGTCTTTTATAAGCGGCCTGAGTGTAGATGCTGTAATCTGAAGACTCTTGCATGCCGCATTGTAATCAAGCGTCTTCGTCTCTGAGGCAAGCAAAGCCTCCAGAAGTCTTACTCTCGCCGCATAATGTTTTCTCTTTGCCTCCTGCAGATACGCTCTTGCAGCCTCTTTCTCAAAAAGCAGACGGATGGTCTTCTTCTGTTTTTCCTGCACTTTCGCCTTCACGGGAAGAACCGTTTTCAGTGCCTGGTTCATCGTAGAGCCGTACTGGCTGTGAATCCACGCCGCCAGCCTCATCATTTTGGACTCAATCGTCTCTGCGCGCTCATTGATGTCGAGAATTTCCTTCATTCTGTCTGTGCTGACAGCAGCCCGGCCGGTCAGGCCTGTCACATATCCGGTTATCTCCCGGTTTGCTTTTCCAAAAGGAATTTTGACAGCCATTCCTGCCTGAATTCTGGACTTCAAGCGCTCCGGTACGCGGTACTGAAAACTTTTGTCCAGCTTTTCATGGGAAATATCCACAATTACGTCGGCATAAAGTTCCATCTCTACCGCTGCCTTTCTGTTCTTTATTTTTGTCTGTCTTCCTCTAAAATCTCAGCAATCAGTACACGCTCATCCATCGGATATTTTTTGCCCTTGATTTCCTGATAATCTTCATGACCCTTGCCGGCCAGAATGACAATGTCTCCAGGCTCTCCGTGATGGATGGCATAGGCAATCGCTTCTTTTCTGTCAATAATCTCCACATACTTGCCGTCTGTTTTGCTGATACCCGTCTTGATATCATCAATGATCGCCTGCGGCTCCTCATTTCTCGGATTATCGGATGTGATGATCGTCAAATCTGCCAGCTTTCCGGAAACCTCTCCCATCTCAAAACGTCTGTCGCGGGAACGGTTGCCGCCACAGCCAAACAGACATACAAGGCGATGCGGATTGTACTCACGAAGCGTAGTCAGAAGACTCTCCAGAGCCATCGCATTGTGCGCATAGTCAATCATCAGTGTAAATTCATCCGAAACTTTGATCATTTCAATACGGCCTTTTACTTTTGCTGTCTTTAAAGCCTTTACAATGTCGTCCTGATGCACCTTAAAATGACGGCAGATGGCAATCGCTGTCAGTGAATTGTAAATACTGAATTTTCCCGGAATATCAATTTCCACAGGGAAATCCATCAGACCTGCCACATGGTAGGAAATGCCCAGGTATCCCGGCTTTGACACCAGTTTCGGCTGCTCTGCACGAAGATCTGCCTTTGGTGAAAAACCATAGGTCTCGAGACTGCAGGTATGTCCCGCGATGATTTTCTCAAAATGAGAATCATCGCGGTTCACAATTCCGACTTTACACTGTTTCAAAAGCATTGCCTTGCAGGAAAGATAATGTTCAAAGCTTGTATGCTCATTCGGTCCGATATGATCTGGTTCAATGTTTGTGAAAATACCAAAATCAAACACAAAGCCTTCTGTTCTGTGCAGCATCAGTCCCTGAGAAGAAACTTCCATAACTACCGCATCGCAGCCTGCATCCACCATTTCCCGAAAAGACTGCTGTACGACATAAGATTCCGGTGTCGTATTGGAGGCCGGAGTCACTTTGTCTCCCACGATTGTCTCGATTGTTCCAATCAGACCAACTTTGTATCCTGCGTTTTCCAGAATGGATTTCACCATATAGGTAGTCGTTGTCTTTCCTTTTGTTCCGGTGATTCCGATTGTTTTTAATTTTTCCGCCGGATTGCCAAACCACGCAGCGGAAATATAAGCCATGGCATATCTGGTATCTTCCACTTTTACAACCGTCACATCGTCCGGCACCGATACCGCTTCCTCCACAACGAGTGTCTTCGCGCCCTTCTTCACGACATCATCCACAAAGCTGTGTCCATCCACAACGGCTCCGCGAATGCAGATAAATAAAGAGCCTTCACTTACCTTTCTGGAATCAAAAACAACAGAAGAAACTTCCTGCTGTGTACTTCCCTGACAAATCTCATATGTAATACGTTCCAGTAACACAGATAATTTCATAATAATCCTCCTTTATTTCATCTTGATTATTTTCGAATCGTTATTTTCTTCGCTTCACTGAAAGGACCGAATATTTCCTTTCCATCGACTTTTCGGTAAGCTCTTACCATAAAATAATACGTTTTTCCTTTTTTCAGTCCGGTCGCAAGCTTGCCTGATCCGCCGGAACGATACCATTTTTTACCTGCCGAAAAATTTTTATACGGGGAAAATACAATCTGGTATCCACTTGCACCTGTCACCTTCTTGTACCACAGCGATACATTTCCCTTTTTTGTTACTTTATAAGAAGTAATTTCTGTGCAAGTCGGGAGAGCTCTCGCATACGCTGCGCCGGAATACCCCCCATAGTACACTCTGTCTTTTTCAGTACGGCTGGCGCGGGTTCGGAAATAGTAAACCACTCCTGTCTTGGAGGTGATTGTTTTCGTATTTGCCTTTGAACGGTAAGTTGTCACATTACTCTTAAACTTTTTATCTGTGGAAACCTGCACTTCATACTCATCCGCCTCGGCAACCTTTTCCCAAGATACCTTGATTTTATTATAGGAAGTTCTCTGCGCAGATGTTTTCTTTACTTTTTCCACGGTGATTGGCTCTGGTTCCGGTGTTGGAGTTATATTCCCGTCGTTTCCGTTCTCCCCAGCCTCTTCATTTGCCTGCGCTTCCTGAATCGTAACTGTTTTGGAGCCAATCAGCTGATTCACTGCTTTTGCAGAGTTTCCACCGATGTTTGCCGCATAAACATAGATGGTCTGTTCTCCCGTTTTATCTACGTAAATCACACTGTCAAATCCATGATTGCTTCCACATCCCGGATACGAAGCTGCCACATCCGATCTGGTCACATTCGCCTTAATCTTATAGACAGGTGCTCCCGAATCCAGCTTTCCGCCTACAGATACCAAAATGTCCAGAGTCTTAGAAGGGTCATCCCAGTCAAATGCCCATCCAGCAACCTGAATCTTACCTTTTCCGCCTTTTACCTCATCCAGATTTCCTTTCGGAAGGTTGCCGTCTGACGCGCCGTCCTCAAACTTCGGAGTGCCGTATCCGATGATCTGCACATCCGACAGTGCATAAGATTTAGAACCTTTTACCATGTCCGAAGTATTTCCCTCAATCGTATACACACGTCCATCTGCCACATAGTTGACGATTCCGACATGATCCCATCCTCCGTTGGCGCCCCAGTCAAAAAAAATGTAGTCGCCGGCTTTCGGAACGTAGCCGCTTCCTCTGCTTTTCCACAAGCCTCGATCCTTAAACCACTCTGTTGCCTGCCAGCAGCTGGCTGTGATTGGAACCTTACTGTTTCCACCGGCCTGCACACCGCACCAGGAAGCAAAAGCCTGACACCAGGCGTAAGAATACGTGCCTCCAATCGTTCCAAGCCAATACGTGTACTTATTGGGTCTTCCCTTGACGCCAATTTCTGCTTTAGCAATGTCTATAATATTTTTACGGCTGAAAGCTCCAACGTTTTCTTCCGCAATCGATGCATTTCTGTCCAGTGTGACACTTCCGCTTCTCAAGGCCTCTTCCAGCTGCTGCTGGTCATTTAAATCCCAGCCGCCAGACTCCTGTGTATTTTCCTGTTCGTATTGCTGTGCACTTTCCTGCACCTCATCTTTTACATCCTCTACAACTTCCAGAGGAACTTCTTCCCATACATCCTCTGCCTGTATATCCACCTCTTCTACAATCGGATTCGCATAAACGGGACAGGACACGGAAGTCATTATCATAGCCACAGACAAGAGAGCCCCTGTCACCCTTATCGTTATCTTCCTTCTTTTTTTCTTATACATGTTACCACTCCTAAATTCTACTTCTCTCTTCTAAAACTGCGATAGAACGATCCACATACCACGATTTTCTTTCCAAAAGCAATCCGGAATAAATTTTGGCAGCCAAAATAGTCTCTATCTTCATAAGTATATCGCTATCTCCACAATTTCACAACAGATTTTTCGTTTATCCATCGTTCTCTTTGCGGTTTTTCTCAAAAATACCCCGAAATTTCACCGTCAAAGGAATTTATAAACCGTTCTTCCAGAGAATCTTTAGAATTCCTTTATAAATTTTAGATTTGTTTTAGACGGAAGACATAGTTTGCTCACATTTATTTCCTATAATATAGGACAGATAGATGAATAACCACTCTCTATCTCCCCCCTCAAAAAGAAAATTTTGAAAACCCCGAACCTGTTTCGACAGTTCGGGGTTTTCTCTTTCTTCCATAAAAAAGGATGGCAAATACCCTCATAGCAAGAGCTATAGGGTATTTGCCATCCTTTTATAACAGTTTCACACCAAAGCACGGACATTTCTCAAAGCGATTATATCCGTGTCATTTTCTCATAGCAATGAGGTCTGCGATCCCGAAAGATTCCCCAACTCATTCTATTGTCCTGCACTTCATCCAGATCAAACGAAGCCGTTAAAATCTCTTCGTTGTCTCTCGACGCAGAAGCAACGAGAGCACCTGTCTCATCCGTAATAAAAGAAGACCCATAAAAACAAAGAGACGAACTCTGTCCCCCGTTGGCAGGGTCTGGGAGAACCGTCTCCAGACCAATGCGGTTTGCAGCCACAACCGGAAGCAGATTGCTTCCCGCATGTCCCTGCATGCATCTTCTCCAGTGCTCCATACTGTCACAATTTAAAATCGGTTCACTTCCGATTGCAGTCGGATAAAGAATCATCTCAGCTCCTGCCAAAGCCAGACATCTGGCAGTCTCCGGAAACCACTGATCCCAGCAGATGCCCACTCCGATTTTTCCATATCGCGTGTCCCACACACGAAAGCCGGTATTTCCCGGTGTAAAATAAAATTTCTCCTGATAATAATGATCGTCCGGTATATGCGTTTTTCGGTAAACGCCCATCAGAGAGCCATCGGCATCTACCATTGCCACGCTGTTGTACAGCGTGCATCCGTCTTTTTCATAGAAGCTGACCGGAATCACAACTTCCAGTTCTTTTGCCACAGAAAGGAAATGGCGAACTGCATCGTTTTCCAATACTGGTTTTGCAAACGCATAATATTCATAGCGGCGTTCCTGACAAAAATACGGACGCTCAAACAATTCCGGAAGAAGGATGACCTGTGCGCCCTGCTGCGCTGCCCGACGCACCATCGCATCCGCCTTTTCTATATTTTCACTCACACTAATGCTGCATTGCATCTGCACTGCTGCAATCGTTACATTTCTCATACGTTTTCTCCTCTCCGCAATTTTCAAGGTTCCTATAGAGCCATTTTTTCAGGTTCATTTTTTCATAGGCTGCTTTCCGCTGCACAAGGGAATCTGCTGCGTAATGCAGTGAACATTTCCACCGCCCACAATCACAGGGCGCGCAAAAACAGGAATGACCTTTCTGTCGGAAAACAAATCTCCAAGAAGCTTCACCGCCAACGCATCGTGTTCATCCCCAAACTGCGGAACCACAACAGCCCCGTTTGCAATATAAAAATTCACATAGCTGGCTGCCAATCTCTCACCGGCACTGCGCACATCTTCGCCCTCTTCAAAGACAAATCCGGCCAGCTCCTCCTCGGTAATACAGACCGGTTTCTTTGGAATCAAAAGCTTATGCACCTGAAATTTTTTTCCTTTGGCATCCGTCTCCTGCTCCAGCACGCGCAGCGATTCATGACTCAGCTCCCACTGCGGATCCTGCTCATCTTCTGTCCATGCCAAAACGACCTCTCCGGGCTTTACAAACGCACAGACATTATCCACATGCTCATTCGTCTCATCCTGATAAATGCCTCTCGGAAGCCAGATGACTTTCTGTGCACCAAGATAAGCCTTCAAAGTCTCTTCGATTTTTGCTTTGCTCATCTGCGGATTTCTTCCACGGCTCAAAAGACAAGCCTCTGTGACCAGCACCGTTCCCTCTCCGTCCGAATGAATCGAACCTCCTTCCAGCACAAAGTGCTGCGCATCATAGCAGTCCATGCCCAGCTTTTCGCAAATTTGCGCTGCTGCAAGGTTGTCTTTTTCCCAGTGTGCATACAATCCGTCCCACGCTCCGCCCCAGGCATTGAACTGCCAGTCAATTCCTCTGACAGTTCCCTTGTCATTGACGACGCAAGTTGGTCCGACATCTCTCGCCCAGGCATCGTCCGTCTCAATTTCCAGAATCTCAATCGACGGACAGTCCGCAAAAATCTCCCTCACCTGTACTGCATCCTGCGCAGATGCTAACATCCACACCTGTTCACTCCCGGCAATTGCCCGCGCAATTTTTTCAAATGTCTGCTGCGCTTCTTTCGCCCCATTCGGCCAGGAGCCCGGCCGCACCGGCCAGATCATCACACAGCCTCGATGCGGCTCAAACTCTCCCGGCATCCGGTATCCATCCCAAGCCGGTATTGTCTTGCATTTTTCCATTTTCTCAAGATAACCTTTCCTTAAAATCGCGGTAACCAAACTGTCGGACAATCCGGCACGCTCCATCCTGATCCATTACGGCAATGGATGGAAGCCCAATTCCATTAAACGTATTATTTTTTACCATAGAATAAATCGCCATATCTTCAAAATACAACCGGTCTCCCGGCTTGATTTCTCTGTCAAACGAATAATCACCGATGACATCCCCGGCCAGACAGGTCAAGGAGGACAACCGATACGTAAATGGCTTTTCCCCCGGCTGTCCACTTCCGGCAAGAGGCGGTCGATACGGCATTTCCAGAACATCCGGCATATGACAGGCAGCCGACGTATCCAAAATCAACGTCTGCATGCCGTTATCCACCACATCCATCACTTCTGTCACCAGATATCCGGCGTTTAACGCAATCGCCTCTCCCGGCTCCAGATACACCTGCACGCCATACATTTCCTGCATATGGCAAATGCAGCGTTTTAATGTATCGATATCGTAATCTGCTCTTGTGATGTGATGGCCGCCGCCCATATTCAGCCACTTCATCTGCTTGAGATACTTGCCGAATTTTTCTTCCACCGCCTGCAAGGTACGTTCCAGGTCGTCCGAATTCTGCTCACAGAGCGTATGAAAATGCAGTCCCTCCACGCCTTTTAAAAGCTCTGGTTCTTCCGAAAGAGCCTGTTCAAAATTTTTCAAGGTAATGCCAAGCCGCGACCCCGGCGCACAGGGATCATAAATCGCATGTTCTTCCTGTGTGGAACATTCCGGATTGATTCGAAGGCCGATACTCGCTCTGCCTTCACAGGAGCTTTGGAATTTTTTCAGCTGTGAAAAAGAATTAAAAATCACATGGTCACAGATTTCTGCAATTTCCTCCATCTCAGACTCCCGATAGGCAGGCGAAAAAATGTGATTTTCTTTGCCCATCTCCTCATGCCCAAGACGCGCCTCATAAAGTCCGCTCGCCGTCGTCCCGCTTAAATACTTTCCAATCAGAGGATACTCGCAAAACATAGAGAATGCCTTCTGCGCAAGCAAAATGTAACATCCGGTATCCTCCTGCACCTGGCGAAGAATTTTGAGATTTTTAATCAGTTTCCCCTCATCCAACACGTAGGCCGGTGTTGGTATCGTCTCGATTCTCATGCTGCCACCTTAGTCCACAAGAACTGGATTTTCTTCAACTTTCCACGGAAGACCCCAGCGGTTGAGTGCCTCCATATATGGATCCGGATCAAACTCATCCGTTGTAAAGACACCCGGCTTTTTCCAGAGTCCGGAAACAACCATCATTGCCCCGATCATCGCCGGTACACCCGTGGTATAGGAAATCGCCTGAGACTCCACTTCGCGGTAGCATTCCTGATGGTCACATACATTATAAATGTAAATACTTTTCTCTTTTCCATCCTTCACGCCGGTGAAAATACAGCCGATGTTTGTCTTTCCTACGGTTCTTGGACCGAGAGATGCCGGATCCGGAAGCAGTGCTCTTAAAAACTGAATCGGCACGATCTGCTGTCCCTGAAACTCAATCGGTGTGGTGGAAAGCATTCCTACATTTTCCAGACATTTCATATGAGTCAGATAGCTCTGTCCAAATGTCATAAAGAAACGAATTCTCTTGACGCCCGGGATATTTTTTGCCAGTGCCTCAATCTCCTCATGATGAAGCAGATACATGTCTTTTTTGCCGACACCCTCAAACTCATACTCGCGTTTGATGCTCATAGCAGGAATCTCAATCCATTTTCCATCTTCCCAGTAAGAGCCAGGAGCAGATACTTCTCTTAAGTTAATCTCCGGATTGAAGTTTGTCGCAAACGGGTAGCCATGATCGCCGCCGTTGCAGTCTAAGATATCAATCGTGTGAATCTCGTCAAAATAATGCTTCTGTGCATAAGCCGTAAATACGCTGGTCACACCCGGATCAAAGCCAGTGCCCAACAGTGCCGTCAAGCCTGCTTTCTCATAACGCTCCTGATAAGCCCACTGCCAGGAATAATCAAAATATGCAGAAAATCCGAGACGTTTGCAGCGCTCCTCATAAATCGCACGCCACTGTGGATCATCCGTATTTTCTGCCTCGTAGTTGGCTGTGTCAATGTAATGCACACCGGCCGCCAAGCAGGCATCCATGATGGTCAAATCCTGATAGGGAAGTGCCACATTTAAGACGGCATCCGGCTGATAAGAATGAATCAGCTCTGTCAGCTCCTCCACATGGTCAGCATCCACCTGTGCCGTTGTAATTTTTGTCTTTGTCGTCGGCTGAAGTTTTTCCTTTAAAGCCTCGCACTTGGATACAGTACGACTCGCAATCATAATCTCGTCAAAAACCTCGCTGTTTTGGCAGCATTTGTGGATGGCAACGGAAGCAACGCCTCCACATCCGATAATCATTAATCTACTCATGTCTGTTTTCCTCCTCTTCCAGTAATTCTTCTATATACTTTGGCAGCATAAATGCTCCTCTGTGCAGATTTGTTGTGTAATACCAGGTCTGAATGCCGCGCGCATTCCATCGCTTTGGATCAAAGTCCAGAAGCGGATGATACTTTTTCGAGGCAAACCCAAACATCCAGTATCCCGCCGGACACGTCGGAATGCTCGCCTGATAAACACGACTAATCGGAAAGCTTCGGTAAACCTTCCGATGCATAGCACGAAAAGCCATTTCATCCTCATCGTAAAAAGGACTTCCGTGCTGATAAACCATAATTCCATCTTCACGCAATGCCCGATAGCATTTGCCGTAGAATTCCCTTGTAAACAACCCTTCCGTATGGCCAAACGGATCGGTCGAATCGTTGATAATCAAATCATACTGATTCTGACATCTGCGCAGAAAACGCAGTCCGTCTACATTCGTAATTTTGACGCGCTCGTCGTCGAATCCCTTTGCCGTCTCCGGAAAAAATTCACGGCTGACGCGGACAAATAATTCATCCGGCTCCACGACGTCAATCGTCTCAATCTCCGGATACTGGGTGCACACTCTGGCCACGCCGCCGTCGCCTCCGCCGATGATTAACACATTTCTCACGTGCGGATGCACCGCCATGGGCACATGCACAACCATTTCGTTATAAATAAATTCATCTGCCTCCGAGAAAATAATCTCTCCGTCCAGAACAATCATTTTCCCGAATTCTTTTGACTCAAATACGTCAATTCTCTGATACTCACTCGTCTCACTGAACAGCTGTTTATCCACACGTATGCTCGTCTTGACGTTTTCCGTATCCATCTGAGAAAACCAGATATCCATGCCAGCCTCCTTCTATGCAATGACATCCAGATATGCAACTGCAGCATCTCTCGTTCCCTGCAGCGAGCATCCCTTTTCTTTTGCATACAAAATATATTCAATAATTTCCTCGGTGATGCGCTCACCCGGTGTCAGAATCGGAATTCCAGGCGGATAACACATCACCAGTTCCCCACAAATGCAGCCTGCCGCTTCACCAACGGGCACTGCCTTTTTTCTTGCATAAAATGCCTGCTGCGGCGTCATCACCATCTTAGGCTGGATAAAATCTCCGCAGTACAGATCTTTGGAATCTCTCTGATAACAATGTTTGATATCCTCCAGTGCTCCCACCAGACGTTCAATGTCCTGAATTCTGTCGCCAATCGAAATGTACGCAAGAATGTTTCCGATATCGCCAAACTCAATCTGAATATCATACTCATCCCGCAAAAGATCATACACTTCAATTCCGGTCAGACCGATTCCCTGCGTATAGACAGAAAGCTTCGTCACATCATAATCAAACACACTGTCGCCATCGATAAGTTCCTTGCCATACGCGTAATAGCCGCCAATCGCATTGATTTCGTTTCTCGCATACTCCGCCATGCGCGTCACCTTCAAAAACGATTCCCTTCCGCGCAGTGCCAGATTTCTTCTCGAAATATCGAGGCTCGACAGCAGCAGATACGATGCACTGGTTGTCTGCGTCAGATTGATGATCTGCCGGACATATTCCGTATCCATACTCTCACCGCACAACAAAATCGAACTCTGCGTCAGACTCCCGCCCGATTTGTGCATGGAGACAGCCGCCATATCCGCACCTGCCGCAATCCCTGACATCGGAAGATGATCTCCAAAATAAAGATGCGTCCCATGCGCCTCATCCGCCAGTACCTTCATATTCCGCTCATGCGCCATTTCGACGATTTTTTTCAGATTGGAGCAGATTCCATAATACGTAGGATTATTAATAAACACGGCAACTGCATCTGGATTTTCATCCATCACCCGCCGCAGTTCCTCCACCTCAACGCCCATGGCAATTCCGATTTTCGGATTGACTTTGGCATTCACATAGACAGGAATTCCGCCGCAGAGCACCAGCGCATTGATGACGCTCTTATGCACATTTCTCGGCAGAATAATCTTATCCCCCGCACGACATACGGACAAGATCATACTCTGCACGGAACTCGTCGTTCCATTGACCATCAAAAAGGCGTGCGCCGCACCGAAAGCCTCCGCGGTCAGTTCTTCCGCCTGGCGGATGACCGATACCGGATGGCCAAGGTTGTCCAGCGGCTTCATGGAATTAACATCCAACCCGACACATTTTTCCCCCAGAAGACTCACCAGTTCCGGATTCCCCCGTCCCCGTTTATGCCCGGGCACATCAAACGGAACCACCCGCCTTCTTCTCAGCCGCTCCAGCGCTTCATAAACCGGAGCTGACCTTTGTTTTTCCATATCCACTCTTTCCATCCTCCAAATAAATATTGATATACAACCAATTTTGGGTACAAAAAAAGCAAGCAGAAACAGACTATCTACTTGCTTTACTATCGCTATTCAAAATCATATATGAATAATTCAGAGTATTATCTGTAAAATCCAGCTACTCTTATTGACCGTTTCACAAGATGACATGCCTTCGCACCGATTATAAAGTAATCAACTTATAAAATTTGAGCTTCTAACTCAATCAATAATTCGCTTTGCAAAACATACTCTGTTTTACTCACTGTGTCCATTATAAACATTCATAGAAACTTTGTCAATCATTCATTTGACCGATGCACCATTAAGTGTTACACTAAAAAACAAAAACATTCTGCATATGCAGGATGCCACACACAAAGGGGGACTCAATATATGAGCAAAATCAGAATTGGTATTATTGGATATGGAAATATCGGCCGCGGTGTAGAGGCAGCCATTCGCCATAACGCAGACTGCGAACTGGCAGGTGTATTTACCCGCCGTGATCCATCCACAGTAAAAATTACAACAGAGGGCGGCAAAGTATACTCTGTCAATGACCTTTCTTCCATGAAAGACGCGATTGATGTCTGCATCATCTGTGGAGGAAGTGCTACCGACCTTCCAAAACAGACACCAGAACTGGTAAAAATGTTTAACGTTGTGGACAGCTTTGACACACACGCAAGAATTCCGGAGCATTTTGCCAATGTCGATGCAGCTGCAAAAGAAACCGGTCACGTAGGTATCATCTCTGTTGGCTGGGATCCGGGAATGTTCTCTCTGAACCGTTTGTACGGCAATGCAATCCTGCCGGACGGTAAAGATTATACCTTCTGGGGAAGAGGCGTCAGCCAGGGACATTCCGACGCCATCCGCCGTGTAGAAGGCGTACTGGATGCAAGACAGTATACCGTACCGGTAGAAAGTGCTGTGGAAGCAGTGCGAAACGGAGAGAATCCAGAACTTACTACCAGACAGAAACATACCAGAGAGTGTTTTGTTGTAGCTGAGGAAGGTGCAGACAAGGCAAGAATCGAAGCCGAGATCAAGAACATGCCAAACTACTTCGCAGATTATGACACCACAGTTACTTTCATCACACAGGAAGAGCTGGATGCACACCACAAGGGAATTCCGCACGGTGGATTTGTCATCCGAAGCGGCTCTACCGGAGACGGCACCAACAAGCACATCATCGAGTACAGACTGAAACTCGATTCCAATCCGGAATTTACTTCCAGTGTGCTGGTTGCATATGCCCGCGCAGCCAAACGTCTGGCAGACGAAGGTGTCAGCGGATGCAAGACTGTATTTGATATTCCACCAGCTTATCTGTCTTCCATGAGCGGAGAAGAATTAAGAGCACATCTTTTATAAGAAAAAACTCCCCCGAATCACATACGGTTCGGGGGAGTTGCTATTGTTTCGTAATTTCTGTGTGGATTTCAAAGTAAGCCTGTGGATGTGCACATACCGGGCAGATTTATCTTCTGCGCTAGTTTCCTTTACACTACTACTTCCAGAATCCTTTTTCCTTCATATTCCAGCTCATGAATTCCTGTTTTCTTATTTTTGTTAAAATTAAAACTCAACAGATATCCCTTTTCCTGCCTGTAGAACTCCAGATATTGAAAGATCTGTTTTTCACCGCGGGCATTATATTCCTCTCCACGCCAGATCTTAAGTTCTACAATAAACTGTCTTCCTTTATAATCAATCACCACATCTGTACGTTTGGAATCTCTTGTCTGCGCCTCAATGTAATAATTTCCCGTCCCATTGATAATCGGCTTTAAATACAAAAGAAACAGTTTTCTTCCATTATCCTCTATAAATTTCTGATCATTGTCAGAATAAATTTCTTCAAAATATTCATAGAATTTTCTCATCACCAGATCCATCTGAAGCATACCTGATACGATAAACTGATTTCTGTCAGACGCAGGTTCCCTATACAACTCACCATTTACAGCCATTTCCGCCAAAAACAAATCATACAGCTGCGTCTCAAAAATTCTGTTTGAAACTGCAACCATTCCATCTTTCTCTCTCAAAAATCCAAAAGTAACGCCAAGATCAATCATCGGCATTTCTCTCTTAAACGGAAAAGCACTCCCGCCAAAAAGAATCTTTTGTATCATTTCCTTAAGTCGAGGATAATCCAAAAGCTTCTTGGTCATATCATCAAACAAGGTATTCGACTCTTTCAACAATAATTTAATTGCAGATAACATTCCCGCCTTTGTCCATGCCGATGATTTTTCCGGAAATTCTTCTGTTCCTGCGATTCTTTCATCTGCAAGCTGACATATTTTAGAAACAAGGTATGGATAACCGGCTGTATAATCATACAAGAGAGAACTGATATGAGAAAAATCCATTCCTGTCTCATAATCTTTCTCATATCCTTCCAACATTGTTTTTATGTCTTCTGCTGAAAAACTCATATCCATCATAAAGTCTGCTGCAATATTCCATGGGCTGTTATACTTTGACTCTTCCTTTGGATGCAGCTTAAGTTTTAAAGTTTTGACATCATATACGCCGGCAAGAATGACCGACTGAAAAGTTTTTTCTCTCCCCTGCTGCCATTTCAGATATTTCTCTCTTAACAGACCGAGTAACGACAAAAAAATCTGATTATCTGAACTTTTATCCACTTCATCAATCATCAGCACAATCTTCTTTTTACTATGTCTGCACAGAGCACTGATTTTCATTCCCAATGACCGCATAGGAAATTTTTCTGAAATCGGACTGAGCCATTCATTTAAAATATCTTCCGGTATATTCTGATTTCGAAGACACTCTCCGATATCCATAATCAGACCTTCTGCCAGGCTGGATAAGGACTGAAAATATTCGTCTGCCGCTTCAAAACTGAGACTAATCACGAGATAATCTTCTCTCAGTTTTCTTTCCAACAAAAACAATGTTGTTGTTTTTCCATATTGCCTTGCACGATTGATTGTGAAATACCGTCCGTCTTCGATATACTCTTTTATGATCCGGTCAATTCTTCCGCTGATATCTACCATATAATTTTTTTCCGGAATACAGGCTCCTGTAACACAAAATCGTTTTGGCACGGCAGTTTCCTCCTCTCAAATACTTTTCAAATACATTCCCATATTTATACACTTCCTTTTTTCCTATACACTGATTATAACCAAAAACAGCAGCTTTGTATATAGCTGCTGTTTTATTTCACTTAACATCAGGCGACTACAGAAAAGCCAAAAAAAGACTCCCCAGAATCACATGCGATTCGGGGGAGTTGCTATTATTTAGTAATTTTCTGCGTGGATTTCAAAGTAAGCCTGTGGATGTGCACATACCGGGCAGATTTCCGGTGCCTTTTCACCAACGAAAATGTGTCCGCAATTACGGCATTCCCATACTTTTACTTCACTCTTCGCAAACACTTCCTGCATTTCCACATTATGCAGCAGTGCACGATAACGTTCTTCATGTTTTTTCTCAATTGCTGCTACCATGCGGAATTTCGCTGCCAACTCCGGAAATCCTTCTTCGTCTGCTGTTTTCGCAAATCCTTCATACATATCTGTCCATTCATAGTTTTCACCATCTGCAGCTGCAGCAAGATTCTCAGCAGTACTTCCAAGACCATTTAATTCCTTAAACCACATCTTTGCATGTTCTTTTTCATTATCAGCAGTTTTGAGAAATAAAGAAGAAATCTGCTCAAATCCATCTTTTTTTGCTTTTGATGCAAAATAAGTGTACTTATTTCTTGCCTCAGACTCACCTGCGAAAGCTGCCATTAAATTTTTCTCTGTCTGTGTTCCTTCATACTTATTTGCCATATTAAAACCTCCGTCTTTTGCCTGAAAATTCCTTTCTATTCCTAATCTTTTTAATAATAGTAATTTTTACTATTTATAGTATATAAAAACTCTATCCTATTGTCAACCACTTTATGATAAAATATCCGATTTTTGTTCACTTTCAGTTACTCTTCACTCCGTCCATATTCCAATGGATATATTGTCCGTTATACGTTCACGGAATTAACTGCCAAATAGTAAAAAACCGCCGGCAGGCTACACCTGCTGGCGGTTTTTATGATTTTTCTTAAATTTAGATTTCAGCCAATTTAAGCAGATCCGGTACTTTGGACTCCCATCCAAGTGCCATGATATGTACACCCTGACAGTAAGGTTTACACTCTTTGATGATACGAGCAGCAATCTCAACACCTGTGATACCTGCTTTTGTTTTCTCTTTATCTGCCTGCAGTTCCTGGATCATTTCATCCGGAACGTGGATACCAGCAACGTTAGCGTTCATAAATTTAGCCATTCCAGCAGACTTCGGAATTACGATACCAAGCTGTACAGGTTTTCCGAACTGGCTTGCTTTTTCCATGAATTTGATAAATTTCTCTGGCTCATAAACAGCCTGTGTCTGGAAATAATCAGCACCAGCTTTTACTTTGCGTTCCATTTTTGCAAGCTGTACATCTACAGAATCGCTGCAAGGAGATACTACAGCACCTTTTGCAAATTTCGGAGGCTCGCCAACCAGTTTGTTTCCGCCAAGGTCTACGCCCTCTTCCAACAGTTTTACTGTATGAAGTAAGGAAACAGAATCAAGATCGAATACAGGTTTTGCCTGTGGATGATCTCCTAATTTGGTATGGTCACCTGTTAATACTAACAGGTTCTCAATTCCTAACATAGCTGCACTTAACAGATCAGACTGCAGTGCGATACGGTTTCTGTCACGACAGGTCAGCTGGTAAATAGGTGTCAGACCTTCGTCCTTCAGAGCTTTACAGGTTGCCAGAGAACCAAGACGCATAACTGAGGACTGGTTATCTGTTACGTTAACTGCCGTAATATCACTTAAATAAGTCTTAGCTTCTTCAAGCAAATGTTCAATATGAATTCCTTTTGGTGGTCCTACTTCCGCCGAAACTACAAATTCACCACGCTCAAATAACTCAGTAATTTTCATTCTACATTGCTCCTAATCATTATAAATTTGCATCCGTTCAGCAATTCACAGATTTATCTGCCGAACGGCTGCATAAATTCCAACAGTTTCCTTATTTAGACACTTCATCATCAGTTGCGTAATTACGCACCTGTGTCGGGCATTTTAATGCATCGAGACGTCCCAGTTTCTCAAGGCGTCTGTAAATGCGTTCCCAGCCACATTCCATATTTCCGTCAACTTCACATTTGCCGTCTTTAGAACCGCCGCACTGTCCGTTGACAAGACTCTTGGAACAAGCCGTGATCGGGCAAATACCACCGGTCAGGTTCAGATAGCACTCACCGCACTGGTCACATTTGTACTCTAACGGTGTTACGCCCTGGAATCCCGGCAATGGATAAGTATCGCATGCTGCGCATACTTTTTTGCCTTCCAAATACTCGGCAACTGTCTGTACTCCAACGCCGCAAGATAATACTAATACTACATCAGCTTCTTCAATCTTGCTCATATGCTTCTGGAGACGTAATTTCATATTTTCCGGATTACAGATATAATCCGTTGTAATAGCTCCTGTCAATCTTCCGTCAGCAGCTAATTCCTTCTGGAGTTCTACAGCCTCGTTTTCCGGAAAATGAACTTCTTTGCATCCCTGGCAGTTAATGATGAAAACTTTCTTTCCGTCCACCAGTGATACGATAGTTTCCTTTGCTTTTAACTGGGTAATTAACATATCACTTCATCCCCCTTACTGCAGCTTTTCCGGCTTTAATCTTGGTTACTAACGGAATCTTAGATGAACAGATGTACTCACAGCAGCGGCACTCGATACAATCCATAACGTTCATATCCTTGCAGCCCTGCCAATTCTCGGTATCCGCAAATTTTGCGAAATACAGAGGTGAAAGTTCCATAGGACAGACATCCACGCAACGACCACACTTGATACATTCCTGAGTCACTGTCTCGTCTGTATCAATCGCAATAATTCCGTTGGAACCTTTCATGATCGGTACATTTAAATCATTCAGTACAAATCCCATCATTGGTCCACCTGCTTTGTATAAAACATCATCAGATGTCACACCGCCACAGTAGTCAATCAATTCTTTTACATTTGTACCAATTTTAACAATGAAGTTACCAGGCTTCTTAATCAGCTCGCCAGTTACGGTAGTTACACGCTCAACAAGTGGCATACCTTTCTGGATTGCATCAGAGATAGCCTTTGTCGTACTGATGTTGCTGACAACACAACCTACATCTGCAGGAAGTCCGCCACGAGGAACTTTTCTTCCCATAACGTGTTTGATCAGCATCTTCTCAGCACCCTGTGGGTATTTTGTTTTAACGACTACAACTTCAATCTTGTCGCAGTCAGCAGTCTTTGCCTGCATCAGTTCAATAGCATCCGGTTTGTTATCTTCAATTACGATCAGACCTTTTTCAGCATTTACTGTTTTGATAATTGCTTTGAGACCGAAAACTACATCGTCTGCAAACTCAAGAAGTACTCTGTGGTCTGCAGTCAGAAGAGGCTCACACTCACAACCATTCAATAAAATGGTATCAATTGGTTTCGGTGGTTTTAATTTTACAGATGTCGGGAATCCGGCACCGCCCATACCAACGATTCCTGCATCACGGATAATCTCAACGATCTCATCCGGTGTCAGGCTGTCAAGATCCTTATGAGGTTTGACAGATTCGTGCAGAGTATTTTTTCCATCCGACTGGATGACAATGGCCATACACTCGCCTCTTGTTGCATGAGGACGAGATTCGATTGCGGTTACAGTACCGCTGACACTGGAGTGAACCGGTGCACTGATAAATCCAGCTGATTCAGCAATCAACTGACCTACCTGAACCGTATCACCTACCTGCACAACAGGATTTGCCGGAGCGCCTGCATGCATAGATAATGGAATTGCTACTTCCTTAGGATCCGGGAATTTCTCCAGAGCGATATGTTCTGTGAACTCTTTACGCTCTGATGGATGAATACCGCCGTAGTATCCATTCAGTCTGTCTCCACGGATTGATTTTACATATTCATTGACAAATTTGTAATCAACCTTAGAGTAATCACGCACCTGGATAGGCTGATCCAAAAATTCTTCCACACGACCCTGTTTTTCCAGTCTTTTATGTATTTTTTCCCAGGCACAGTCTTTGTTGCCGTCTACTTCACATTTTCCGTCCTTTGCGCCGCCGCACTGTCCGTTAACGAGGCTCTTTGAGCAGTCAACGATCGGACAGATTCCGCCTGTGATATTCAGGAAACATTGTGCACATGCGTCACAGCTCTTCTTTGTCAGAGCCATGCCATGATGTCCTCTGTAATTAAGAGAATTACTTGCTGCATATACAGAAATGTCTGCCATATCTGCAACAGTCTGGATTCCCAAACCACAAGAGATCACAAAAATATTTTCCGTACCTTCTGGGATCATCTCCTGGAATTTTCTTTCGGTCTGAACTTTGTTACACAAAAAATCAACCTTTGCACTACCGGTGATTGTTTTGCCCTGTTCAGCAACGATTTTTTCGAACTCAGCACAATCTGGTTCATCAATGGTTTCAAATTCTTTGAAGCACTTGTTACAAGCAACGATAAACAAATTGTCCTTTCCGGCCAGTAATGACACAAGTTCATCGTTATCTTTCAACTTATACTTAGTATAGTTCTCCAATTGCTCACCTTCCTTATGAAATTGATTTAGAAACCTTATTCTTATCCGCCTTTGTTATTTTTTTCACCCTCTGCACATTTTTACGAAAAAAACAACGCGCAAATAACTTAGGTCTGCAATTAATACATAATTTAGTATAACACACAATATCAATATTATCTAGTCCAAACATATTTTTTTTACAAAAAACATACATTTTGCACAATTCCATAACACACATGATAATTAATTAACAATCTTGTATCATTGTTTTTCTGCATTTTTAGCCACCCACCCCATTTCAAATGGGGGATATAGATTCTAATCTTTTTCCATTGCCACCATACACTCTTTTTCACAGAATGCCATTCCGTACTTTATAATCTTTTTCATTCCCTTGCGTTTCAGTCCAACCGCATATTTCCGTTCTTCAAAAAGATGCAGATGATATCCAGCTATGGAGTAGAATTACGAAAACAGAATATCCCGATCCGCCAGACACTGGAGATCTACCGGTCTGCAGTCAGTTACCTGACAGAGATCTATGGACAGGCATGGAAAGAACTGGAAGGGATCCCGGAGGCAAAGAGACGTTTTAATGCTGCAGAACATCTGGTACATACCACGAAAAAAAACCAGGCCCGTTTTGATTTTGATATCCGTTTTCCGAAGATGCCTTCCTATCTCAGGAGGGCTGCGATCCAGCATGCCCTTGGAAGTGTATCGTCTTATGAAAGCCGCCTGGAACAGTGGAAAAGGA
>JALFVM010000056.1 GCA_022787145.1 Lachnospiraceae bacterium
ATTGGCGAGCATAGCGATTGCTTTGCAAACACTGTTTGAGCACCGCGTGCGAGTTTGTTTGTAAAGCAATCTATCGGCGGCGCAGCCAGACAAGAAAATCAACAGGTTGCCAGCGGAAGCGGAGATATCGCACTTGATATGGAAAACCTTCCCTGTGCAAATGGCCGTTCGGAAACCCTCAAGCCCAACCTTGCCGTTGAGACTCTGCTTCGTTGACCAGGAAAGTGGTGCACATACAACCCGACAAATAGGGAGTTGTGGAAACAATTATAAAAAGGAGGAGAAATAGATTTGAGAATTCAGGAAATTTATAACGCAGAAGAAATTACAAAATTGGCAAAAGAGCGCTTTCAGGAAGAAAGAAAGCTGGATCATCTGGAAGGCTGGTTTTGGGCAAGAGAGATCGCGATGGAATGTGATGAATTATACAAAGACGATCCGGACAGCATCCGTATTGGAAAGACCTTGATTCAGGTTATGAAGAGAATTCCCCTTACAATCGGGAGCTATCATGTATTCGCAGGAACGCAGGATGATGCATTTGCCCGTTCTTATGCACTGATCAATCCGGCTTTTCAAGTAAGCTCTTTCACCGGATACTGTGATCCGACTGCCGTATTCGGGGACATCGATCCGATTGGTGATATTACAGAAGAGCGCATCTCGAAGGTAAAAGATTACTATGCAAAAAATAAATTCGCCAAAAAGCTGACGGCAGCCTATGCACCGGCAGAAAAATATACAAAAGAAGCAGTCTTTTTCATGGAACAAGTAACCGGACATCTGATTCCCAATGTACGTCATTTTCTGAAGGATGGCGCATTGACAGTGCTCGAAGAACTCAGTCAGAAACAGAAAGAACATGAGGACAAAAAAGATTATTACGAGTCAATGAAATTGTCTGTTCAGGCGATGTTGGTACTTGCAGAGCGCTACAGTGCCATGGCACAGGAACTGGCAGAAAAGGCCGAAGGAAAAGAAAAAAGCAGATACACCTTGATGGCAGAAACTCTGAAAAAAGTTCCGGCTCACGGTGCAGAAAATCTCTACGAGGCAATCCAGGCATTTTTACTGATCTGGCAGACAATGTGTGTGGAGCAGACTCCAAATCCATTTGCTTTTTCTGTTGGAAATGCGGACCGTATTTTTGAGCCATATCGCGCAAAAGAAGATATGGACCGTGATATGGCAGCTGCCCTTCTGAAACATATGCTGGTATTTTTTAATGTAGCAGACAGAAGCTGGGCAATTTCGCAGAATCTGATTATCGGAGGAAGGGATGCACAGGGAAATGATTTGACGAATCCAACTTCCTACGCGCTGTTTGATGCTTACTATGATATGAATCTTCCGCAGCCGATTCTTTCTGTAAAGCTTCATAAAAACACGCCGGACAAATTGTATGAGGAGATGGGCCGATTCTTCTTTACACCAGGTGTTCTGACTCCGTCTCTGTTTAACGATGATGCGATTTTTGAAGTGCTTCGTCAGAAGGGCGTAGCAGAGGAAGATCTTGCAGACTATTCCGTTGCAGGATGTCAGGAACCGCTGATTATGGGAAAAGATAATGGAAATACCACGAATAGCTGGCTGAATATGCCGAAGGTTCTGGAACTGGTTCTGCAGGGGGGAAAATCTGAAATTACAGGTGAGCAGATTGGAAAGACGAGAGAAGAACTTGGCTATGACAACAATCTGGATCTTCTGAAAAATATCCGTGAGGTATTTTACAAAGAGTTGGAATTTTATGTGGATGAAATGGTAGAAGCTGCCAATGAAGCTTCCCGTGCAATTGGACTGTATCAGGTGCCGTTTTTGTCAACCATGATGGGCGGTATTGAGAGTGGTATTGATTTGCGTGATACACAGAAGCAGGGAACAAAGTACAATGGCAGTGGTTGCCTGATTCACGGATTGAGTGTGCTTGCGGATTCCTTTATCGCGATTGATACACTCGTAGAGGAAAGGCCGGAGGATGCCAATCGTTTCTTGGAAGCACTTCGCACGAACTTTGAACAGGATGAGGAAATGCACCAGTACCTTCTGGATTGTGATAAATTCGGAAACAACATTGCGCGCGTTGACAAAGAGGCAGAGGAGGTTGCCAGAAAAGTATCTGCAATGATTTCCTCTAAGAAAAACTATCTGGGCAATCCATTCCGTCCGGATTATGCGACACCATCCACACATTTGATGTATGGATACTGGGTTGGAGCAACACCGGATGGACGAAAAGCGAGAGAAATGCTGAACTATGGTGTCGATCCGTTATACGGAGAGGCTTCCGGAGGACTGGGAATGCGTATGCTCTCCAATCGTCATCTTCCATTTGAGACAATGAATGGAGGTTATGCTTCGCACTTTGGTATCAATCCGGGATACTTTAAGGGACAGACGATGGAAGAGAAGGGCATGGAGTTTAAGACAAAAATCTTTACACCGTTATTCTTCAACAGCTATGATGAAGGAAAAGTCTCGCCGTTTTATCTGTATGTCAATGTAACAACACCGGAAATGCTCAGAACAGTTCTGGCAAATCCAAAGAAATATGCGCCAAGTGGTGTATATATTGTAAGAATTCACGGAACTTTTGTGAATTTCCTTGACCTTTCTCCGGAAATACAGGAAGATATAATCAAAAGACTTGATCCATGTTCAACAGCTATGGGTTGAGAAGGACAGGGAACTGTCCCCTGTCCTTAATTTAGAGAGAGGATGAGACATTTGGAGGAACAGAACCTTTATGAATATGTAAAAAAGAAAATCTGTCGGATGATTTATGAGGACATTTACCGGGACGGCGATCTGATACCGCCGGAACGAAAGCTTTCGGAGGAACTGGGGGTCAGCAGAGTGACGGTTCGAAAGGCCTTGAAGCTTCTGGAAGAGGAGAAGATTATTGAGCGAATTCAGGGAAGCGGAACGAGAGTTGCACTGCAGTATGGAGCACGCAAGGGGAAGATGGATATCATCACCCTGGTGGCTCCTGCTCAGAATGCTTTTTTCTCCCAGTTTATGGATGCGTTTCAGACAGAGGCGGAGGAAATGGACTCGCTTGTCTTGTTTAAACAGAAAACAAAAAATCAGTCACTGGAAAAATGTCTGTTTCAGATTTATGAAAAAGATTTAAGAAATGTAGTGCTCTGGCTTGAAGATATGGAATTGAGTCAGGAGGCGCTGCGGAAACTGCGTGGACTTGGAATGAATCTTGTGCTGTTTGATACGACCTGCCAGAGTATGTATGCAGACGCAGTGTGTCTCGATAATGAGGCGGCCATTCGCTGTCTGTATCAAAAACTGCAGCAAAACGATTGTAAGCAAATCGGATTTGTGGGATGGGATGAGAAACAGGTACGAAGTGTCTGTGTTCGTGAACAGGAATATTTGAAATTGGCCGAGGAACCTGTGATTTGCAGAATATCCTGGGATTATAGAAAAGATCCGGAACACATGCCTACAGCGGTGATGGAAGAAAATCTTCAGCTTCTGTCGGAATGTGATGGGGTAATTTACAGTGTGGCAGAATTGGGTATTCCTTTTGAGCGAAAAGCAAAAGAAATGGGGCTGTTTCATCAGGCGGCGGCGATTGATGTGCTGCCAGGTGCAGAGGAACTGGGAATCGTCACTTTGGAGCAGGATTTTCAGAAAATGGCAGCAAAAATTTTTGACTGCCTGAAATGTCAGAACCAAGAGGAAAGCCAGTGGACGGCAGAAGTGTATAAAGTAAGAGGAAAGGAATGAGAATATGCGTGCAATTGGAATCGATATAGGAACAACAACGATCAGTATTATTATGGTAGATGGTGAGAGCGGAAATCTTCTGGGAAGCAAAACGATTGCACATCAGTCTTTTTTAGAGAGTGCAGAGGATTTTCATAAGATTCAGGATACAGAGAAAATATGGACTCTGACAAAACAGGGCGTGTTTGCGTTGATCGGGGAATTTGGTGTGCCGGACAGTATTGGTATGACTGGGCAGATGCATGGAATGCTGTATGTGGATGCAGAGGGAAATGCAGTGAGTCCTCTTTATACCTGGCAGGACGGAAGCGGAAATGAAGCACTGGATGAGGGACTGACGTACGCCGAAGCTCTGAAAAAAGTAACAGGTTCTGCTGCTTCTGGTTACGGACTGACGACGCATTTTTATCTTCAGAAAAATGGGAAGATTCCTGCCAAAGCCGCAAAAATGGTGACGATCAGTGATTACATTGCCATGAAGCTGTGTAGATTGAAAACGCCAGTCATTGCCAGAGATATGGCAGCAAGCTGGGGATGTTTTGATCTGGAAAAAGGTGAATTTTGTGTACAGAAACTGAAAGAAGCAGGGGTGGATATTTCCTATCTGCCGGAAGTTTTGGAGGGACATGGCATTGTCGGAAAGACAGCAGGGGAATTGCCGGAAGGAATCCCAGTGGCGGTTTCTCTTGGAGACAATCAGGCAAGCATTCTTGGTTCTGTGCAGGATCTGGAGCATACGGTATTGGTCAATATTGGAACGGGAAGTCAGGTATCCTTTGGAATTGACCGATATGTGGCTATCCAGGGCTCGATTGAGCTTCGTCCCTGTACCGAAAAATTATATATTATGGCTGGTTCCGGACTCTGCGGAGGAAGAGCGTATGCGATGCTGGAACAGTTTTACCGTAAGGCAGCAGGACGTGATGATATGAGCGCGCTTTATGGAGTCATGGAGCAGCAGGCAAGAGAGTTTCTTGATACATATGGAAAAGAAAATGTCTGGAATGTGAAAACCACTTTTGCGGGAACGAGAAGTAATCCAGGCGAGAGGGGAAGCATGACAGGTATCGGTATTGAGAATTTTCATCCAGGCGCAATGACTGTCGGAGTGATTCAGGGAATTCTCGGGGAATTGTATGGCATGTATGAAGAAATGTGTCAGATGACGGGAAAGCAGGCGGTTCGCCTTGTGGGTTCCGGTAATGGAATCCGCCAGAATGCTTTGATGAGGGAATTGGCGGAAGGTATGTTTGGAATGAAGATGCAGATTCCTGTATGTAAGGAGGAAGCGGCTTACGGTGCGGCGCTGATGTCTCTGGCATCGGCAGGCGTTGTGGAGTCGATGGGAGAAATGCAGGCGAAAATTATGTACGTGGAAGAATACAAATAAGATTGATAAAAATATTGCAATCTGAGCGTCATCTGTTATAATACGACTTGAGATAGTATTTGTTCTTCAAAACTATATTCAAATCTGATTAACTGTTGTTTTATATAAGATATTTGAGCTTATATTTGTAAAAGAAGTAAGACTCACGGAATATTTTACTTTAAGAATTTTTAGCACTTTCCGGGTTGAAGTCTGCCTGAAAAGTGCTTTTTTTAAATTTTAGAAAGGATAAATGAGATGACACTTGAGATGTTAAAAGGAAAAATTCACCGTGCGACTGTCGTGCAGGCAGAGCTTGATTATGTTGGAAGCATTACTGTGGATGAGGAACTTCTGGAGGCTGCCGGAATTTTGGAATACGAAAAAGTACAGATTGTAGATATCAACAACGGAAGCCGTTTTGAGACGTATACCATCTGCGGAGAGCGCGGAAGCGGTATGATCTGCTTAAACGGAGCTGCCGCAAGATGTGTCAGTACCGGTGATAAGATTATTATTATGGCATATGCAGGTGTGGATGCGAAGGAAGCTAAAGACCACAAACCGAAAGTTGTTTTTGTGGATGAGAAAAACCACATCAGCCGTATAACAAGTTATGAAAAGCATGGTTTATTAAAGGATATGGAATAACAGAAAATCAGAACAGAGGCTATCTTAATTCATTGAAAAAGGAGCAGAAAAATGAAGGTAACAACAACTGTTTTAGAAACAAGGCAACTGGTAAAGGAATGGAAGAAGGAGGGAAAAAGCATCGGACTTGTCCCTACCATGGGATTTCTGCATGAAGGACATGCAAGCCTGATTGCCCGTGCCCGCAAGGAAAATGATATTGTAGTAGTTTCTGATTTTGTAAATCCGACTCAGTTTGGACCAAATGAGGATCTGGAGGCATACCCAAGAGATTTTGAAAGAGACAGTGCGCTGTGTGAAAGCCTTGGCGCAGATTTGATTTTCCACCCAGAACCAGAAGAAATGTATCACGATCCGTGTGCATTTGTCAGCATTGATACTCTTTCCGAGACACTTTGCGGAAAGACAAGACCGATTCACTTCAAGGGTGTATGTACCGTTGTATCCAAACTGTTTCACATCGTGGCACCTGACCGTGCATATTTTGGACAGAAAGATGCACAGCAGCTTGCCATTATCAAAAAAATGGTGCTGGATTTGAATTTTGATCTGGAAGTGATAGGATGCCCGATTGTCCGTGAAGAAGATGGACTGGCAAAATCCTCCAGAAATACATACTTAAGCCAGGAAGAAAGAAAAGCTGCCTTATGCCTGTCAAAGGCAGTGAAAAAAGGACAGGAACTGATTCAGGCAGGATGCAGTGCGGAGGCTGTTCTGGCGCCAATGCGTGCGATTATTGAAGCAGAGCCTTTGGCAAAAATTGACTATGTGTCTATGGTAGATGCACTGACGATGCAGCCGGTAGAGAACGTAGAGAAAGATGTACTGGTGGCAATGGCTGTTTACATTGGCAAGACGAGGCTTATTGACAATTTCAGTTACGAGGTGTAGGCGCGTGGAAAAAATTGCAAAAATCAGTTCTTTTCTGACACGTTTTATCGGCGTTGTCATTATTATCTTTTCCGTATTTTCGTTTTTTGTGCCGTCTGCATTTGCGTGGACAACAAATTATACCTCTGTATTTCTTGGGGTAGCGATGTTTGGTATGGGACTTACGATTAAAATGGGAGATTTCCGGGTTGTATTTTCCCATCCAAAGGAGATTGTTCTGGGATGTATTTGTCAGTATACCATTATGCCGCTGTGCGCCTGGGGACTGGCAGTGCTGCTTCACCTGGATCCGGATCTTGCGCTCGGCGTGATTTTGGTAGGCTGCTGCCCGGGAGGAACGGCAAGCAACGTAATTACCTACATTGCCGGCGGAGATGTGCCGCTGTCTGTGGGAATGACCATTGTATCTACACTGATCGCGCCTTTGATGACACCGTTTCTGGTGTATGTGCTCGCAGGTGCATGGGTAGAGGTTTCTTTTCTGGCAATGGTAATTTCCGTAGTAAAGGTTATTTTGGTTCCGGTATTACTTGGAATTTTAATCCGAAGTCTGTTTGGAAAACAGATTCAGAAGATTTCAGATGTATTGCCTTTGATTTCTGTTGTATCTATTGTTATGATTATTTCAGGAATCGTGGCAAACAACAACGAGAAGATTGTAAGCTGTGGACTTCTTGTGCTTGGAGTGGTTATGCTTCATAACATCTTTGGAATGGGAATCGGACTTGTCCTTGCGAATGTGTTCCATGTGGAATACAAAAAAGCGACTGCCATTGCCATAGAGGTCGGCATGCAAAACAGCGGTCTTGCCGTATCGCTTGCAACAGCGAATTTCGCGGCAAATCCACTTGCAACGCTGCCGGGAGCTATTTTCAGTGTATGGCATAACATATCCGGCTCTATTTTCGCAAGTATACGCAGACGAAAAGATCAAAAGGAAACTGTGATAAAAGCGGACGCTGTGGACGCATAACAAAAGATACAGAAACGTCTTTATTTGTATAGGAAGAAATTCTTTCTATATAAAATAAAGGCGTTTTTTTGTAAAAAAAATTTTTCTTACCCTTGACAAGAAGAATGCATAGGTGTATATTAACTACAGTAGATGTTAGCACTCCACTATTTTGAGTGCTAACAAATACAAAAATCAGAAAGGAGCCAACGATGGAACACAATTTAGACGAGCGTAAGCAGAAGATATTGAAAGCTATTATTCAGACATATCTGGAAACTGGCGAACCGGTAGGCTCCCGCACGATTGCAAAATATTCGGATTTAAAATTAAGTTCCGCAACCATTCGTAATGAGATGTCAGATTTGACAGACATGGGCTATATTGCACAGCCGCATACATCGGCAGGTCGTATCCCTTCTGATAAGGGGTATCGTTATTATGTAGATGCTATGATGGCTGAGAAAAATGCACAGATTGCCGGAAAAGATCTGGAACTGGCCCAGAAGGATTCTCAGTTGGAAAATGCGAAGAAGCTGATGATTGAAAAGACCGATAAGATGGAGCATCTTCTTCAGCAGGTGGCGAGGGTTCTTGCAAAAGATACGAATTACGCCACGCTGATCTCGGCACCGCAGTACAGCGGATGCAGAATCAAATTTATTCAGTTGTCCAGACTGCATCCCTTGCAGCTTTTGGCGGTGGTCGTGGCAGAAGGAAATCAGATTAAGAATGAAATTATTGATCTGGATGAGCCGATGAATGATGACACGATTTTTAAACTGAATTTTCTGCTGAATAATTATCTGAACGGTCTGCAGGCGTCCGAGATTAATCTTGGAATGATCGCGCAGTTGAAGGAACAGGCGGGGGTTCACAGTGAGGTGATCGCTGATGTACTCAACGCAGTAGGAAATCTGATTCAGGTAGATGAGGAAGTGAAGATTTATACTTCCGGTGCCACCAACATTTTCAAATATCCGGAGCTGAGTGACAGCCAGAAAGCAAGCGAATTTATTGCAACCTTCGAGGAAAAACAGCAGCTCGCGAATCTGGTAAAAGAAACGATGACGGATGAGGAAAATACCGGTATTCAGGTATATATCGGTGATGAGGCACCAATCCAGACCATGAGAGACTGCAGTGTTGTGACGGCAACGTATGAATTGGGTGATGGAATTAAGGGAACCATAGGAATTGTGGGACCGAAGCGAATGGATTATGAGCATGTGGTCGACAGTTTGAAAACACTGAAAGACCAGTTAGATGATATGTTTAGAAAGACGTAGAAAGGTAGGAAGAAGTAGTGGCAGAAGAAAACAAGATGACACAGGATGCCGAGGAAGTGAAGGAGGAAGTTCCTGCTGAAGAGGCGCCGGATACGGAATCTGTTGAAGAAACATGTGAAGCTGCTTCCGAGGAGACAGAGGAAGAGGCCGGAGAACCTGCTGAAGAAGAAACAGAAACAGCAGAGGAATCTCAGGAGGAAACTCAGAAAAAATCCATCTTTGGCAAGAAGAAAGATAAGAAAGATAAAAAAGACACAAAGATAGAGGAACTGACCGACAGACTTCAGAGAACCATGGCAGAATTTGATAATTTCCGCAAACGTACCGAGAAAGAAAAGGCAAGCATGTATGTGATCGGTGCGAAGGAAATCATCGAGAAGATGCTTCCGGTTGTCGACAATTTTGAAAGAGGTCTGGCAAACGCACCGGAAGGCGATCCGTTTGCAGAAGGCATTCAGATGATTTATAAACAGCTGATGACAACCTTCGATGAGATGGGAGTCAAGGTGATTGAGACTGTTGGTCAGCAGTTTGACCCGAATCTTCACAACGCTGTGATGCACGTAGACGATCCGGAACAGGAAGACAATGTGATTGTGGAAGAGTTCCAGAAAGGCTACACGTACAAAGATTTTGTAGTAAGACACAGTATGGTGAAGGTCGCAAATTAATTCGTCAACAATAGTATTTATGATAGAGGAGGATAAAAACTATGAGTAAAATTATCGGTATTGATTTAGGTACAACAAACAGCTGTGTAGCTGTTATGGAAGGTGGTCAGGCCACTGTTATCGCAAACTCAGAAGGAGCAAGAACAACACCATCTGTTGTTGCATTTACAAAAAGCGGCGAGAGACTGGTAGGTGAGCCGGCAAAACGTCAGGCTGTTACAAATGCAGACAACACAATTTCTTCTATTAAAAGAGAGATGGGTTCTGACTACAGAGTAAACATCGAAGGCAAGAAATATTCTCCACAGGAAATTTCTGCTATGATCCTTCAGAAACTGAAAGCAGATGCAGAAGGATATCTTGGAGAGAAGGTTACAGAGGCAGTTATCACAGTTCCTGCATACTTCAATGACGCACAGCGTCAGGCAACAAAAGATGCCGGAAAAATCGCAGGTCTCGATGTAAAACGTATCATCAACGAGCCTACAGCAGCTGCTCTGGCATACGGACTGGACAATGAGAAAGAACAGAAAATCATGGTTTATGACCTTGGTGGCGGTACTTTCGATGTATCTGTTATTGAAATTGGTGACGGCGTTATCGAAGTATTGTCTACAGCCGGTAACAACAGACTGGGTGGTGATGACTTCGACCAGAAGATCACAGATTACATGCTGGCAGACTTCAAAGCAAAAGAAGGCGTAGACCTTTCTACTGATAAAATGGCACTGCAGAGATTGAAAGAAGCAGCAGAGAAAGCAAAGAAAGAGCTGTCTTCCGCAACAACAACAAACATCAACCTGCCATTCATCACAGCTACAAGCGAAGGTCCAAAACACTTTGATATGAACCTGACAAGAGCAAAATTTGATGAACTGACACATGATCTGGTTGAGAAAACAGCAGAGCCTGTACGCAGAGCTTTATCTGATGCTGGTATTACTGCTTCTGAACTTGGTCAGGTTCTGTTAGTAGGTGGTTCTACACGTATTCCTGCTGTACAGGATAAAGTAAAACAGCTGACAGGCAAAGAGCCAAGCAAATCTCTGAACCCGGATGAGTGTGTTGCACTTGGTGCATCTATTCAGGGTGGTAAGCTTGCTGGAGATACAGGTGCCGGAGATATCCTTCTTCTGGACGTTACTCCACTGTCTCTGTCTATCGAGACAATGGGTGGTATCGCTACTCGTCTGATTGAGAGAAATACAACAATTCCTACCAAGAAGAGCCAGATTTTCTCTACAGCTGCTGATAACCAGACTGCCGTTGATATCAACGTAGTACAGGGTGAGAGACAGTTTGCAAGAGATAACAAATCTCTCGGACAGTTCAGACTGGATGGAATTCCGCCAGCAAGACGTGGCGTTCCTCAGATTGAAGTAACCTTTGATATTGATGCTAACGGTATTGTTAACGTATCTGCAAAAGACCTGGGAACAGGAAAAGAACAGCACATTACAATTACGGCAGGTTCTAATATGTCCGATGATGAAATCGATAAGGCTGTAAGAGAAGCCGCAGAGTTCGAGGCTCAGGATAAGAAACGTAAAGAAGCAATCGACGCAAGAAATGATGCAGATGCTATGGTATTCCAAGTTGAGAAGGCTCTGGAAGAAGCTGGTGACAAACTGGATGCAGGCGACAAAGCAGCAGTTGAGGCTGATTTGAATGCTCTGAAAGAACTGGTTGAGAAGACAAATCCGGAAGAGATGACAGATTCTCAGGTAGCTGATCTGAAAGCTGCAAAAGAGAAGCTGATGCAGAGTGCTCAGAAACTGTTTGCAAAGATGTATGAGCAGGCACAGGGTGCACAGGCTGGTCCAAACCCGAATATGGGCGGTCAGGCAGCAGGCGGAAATGAAGCCGGTTATGACGATGATGTAATTGACGCTGATTATAAAGAAGTCTAATACAGACGAGATGAAAAGGATTTAAAATGGCTGAACAACAAAGAGATTTATATGAAGTCCTCGGCGTTGACAAAAATGCCGATGATGCAACATTAAAAAAAGCATATCGTAAGTTAGCCAAAAAATATCACCCGGATGTAAATCCGGGTGATAAAGATGCAGAGCAAAAATTCAAAGAGGCAACGAATGCGTACAGCATTTTGAGTGATCCGGAAAAGAGAAAACAGTACGACCAGTTTGGTTTTGCTGCTTTTGAAAATGGCGGCGGCGGTGGTGCCGGCGGATTCGGTGGCTTTGGCGGTTTTGACTCTGCAGACATGGGCGATATTTTCGGCGATATTTTTGGCGACTTATTTGGTGGCGGCGGACGCAGCAGAAGAGCGCGAAGCGGTCCTATGAAGGGTGCAAATCTTCGTGCAAGAGTCAATATTTCCTTTGAGGAAGCTGTATTTGGTTGCGAGAAGGAATTGGAGATTACGCTGAAAGAAGAGTGTGCTTCCTGTCATGGAAGCGGTGCAAAAGCAGGTACATCACCGGAGACTTGTCCAAAGTGTAATGGAGAAGGTCAGGTGGTTTATACCAGCCAGTCTCTGTTTGGTATGACAAGAAATATCCAGTCATGTCCGGATTGCGGCGGTACTGGTAAGGTGATTCGCGAGAAATGTCCGGATTGTCGTGGTACGGGATATATTTCCAAACGCACGAAGATTCAGATTTCCATTCCGGCCGGTATTGATAATGGGCAGGCTGTCCGTATTAGTGGAAAAGGTGAGCCGGGAAGCAACGGCGGTCCAAGAGGCGATCTGTTGGTAGAGGTGGCTGTGGCACGCCATCCGATTTTCCAGAGACGCGGAGAAGATATTTATTCTACCGCGCCGATCACATTTGCACAGGCAGCACTGGGCGGTGATGTGAGAATCAGTACAGTAGATGGCGATATTATGTACACGGTAAAACCAGGTACACAGACGGATACACGGATTCGTTTGAAAGACAAAGGTGTGCCGAGTCTGAGAAATAAAAAGGTTCGCGGAAATCACTATGTAACGTTGGTGGTGCAGGTTCCGACGAAATTGAATCGTGAGGCAAAGGAAGCACTGCGTAAATTTGACGAAGCGTGTAACAAAAAGAAATAAATAAGGTGTGAGACTTATTTGCAGGTTTTGCAGATAAGTCTCTTTTTGCGATTTTGGCACAAATGAAAAATCAGGAGGAAAGAAGATGAGTCTATTTAGTTTGTTTGTGATTGCAGTAGGATTGTCGATGGACGCTTTTGCGGTATCGATCTGCAAGGGGTTATCCATGATAAAAATGAAATGGAAAAATGCACTGCTTGCCGGCCTTTATTTTGGTGGTTTTCAGGCGTTGATGCCGGCAATCGGATATCTTCTTGGAACACAGTTTGAACGTTATATTACAAGTATCGATCACTGGATTGCATTTGTTTTGTTGGGGATTATCGGTATTAATATGATTCGTGAATCAAGGGAAGAGGACGAGTGTATGGATGACTCTTTTGATGTAAAGACGATGCTTCTTCTTGCAATTGCAACGAGTATCGATGCCCTTGCTGTCGGTGTGACGTTTGCTTTTTTGCAGGTACAGATCATTCCTGCTGTCTGTTTTATCGGGGTGGTGACGTTTTGTTTTGGTGTAGTCGGAATCAAGATCGGAAATGTGTTCGGCAGTCGTTATCGCTCCAAAGCAGAACTGGCAGGAGGAATCATTCTCGTTGTGATGGGAGTGAAAATTTTACTGGAGCATCTGGGGATTTTCTGATTTTGTCTTGCATGTTTTTTCATAATCTATTACAATAGTACGAAGAAGCGATAAAGCGAGAGGAGAAAGTTATTATGATTAATAAAAATTATCTGAAGCTTCCGGGCAGCTATCTGTTTGCGACAATCGGAAGAAAAGTAAATGAGTTTACACAGGCAAATCCGGATAAAAGCATTATCCGCCTTGGTATTGGGGATGTGTCTCTTCCATTAGCACCAGCAATTGTAAATGCAATCCATGAGGCTGCTGATGAGATGGGAAAAGCAGAGACTTTCCATGGATATCCGGACTATGAAGGCTGTGATTTCCTGAGAGAGGCGATCATTGCGAACGATTATAAGACAAGAGGTGTAGACCTTGGCATGGATGAGATCTTTGTAAATGATGGTGCAAAGTGTGATTCTGCTGACCTGGGACAGATTTTCAGCAAAGATGTCAAAGTTGCTGTTTGTGATCCGGTATATCCTGTATATGTAGATTCCAACGCGATGGCAGGAAGAGCCGGTGACTATCAGGAGGACAAGCAGTACTGGAGCAATCTGATTTATATGCCATGTACACAGGAAAATGGATTTGCCCCGGAGATTCCGTCTGAGAGACCGGATGTGATTTATCTTTGCTTCCCGAACAACCCGACAGGAGCTACGATTAAAAAAGATCAGCTTCAGAAATGGGTAGATTACGCAAATGAAGTCGGAGCAGTGATTATTTTTGATGCTGCTTATGAGGCATATATTTCCGAGGACGATGTACCACATTCTATTTATGAGTGTGAAGGTGCTAAAAAATGTGCGATTGAAATGAGAAGTTTTTCCAAAAATGCAGGATTTACAGGAATGCGTCTTGGATTCACAGTAGTTCCGAAGGAACTGGAGAGAGATGGCGTTTCTTTGAACTGGATGTGGCTGAAGCATCAGGAAACTTCCTTCAACGGTGTTTCTTATGTGGTACAGAAAGCCGGTGCAGCTGTTTATACTCCGGAAGGAAAACAGCAGACAACGCAGCAGGTAGCTTACTACATGAAAAATGCAAAATACATTCGCGAGGGACTGCTCAAAGCAGGATTTGAGGCTTCCGGTGGTGTGAATGCACCATATGTATGGCTGAAAACACCAAATGGAATGACTTCCTGGGAATTCTTTGATTACCTTCTGGAGAATGCCAATGTAGTAGGTACTCCAGGTTCTGGTTTTGGACCTCATGGAGAAGGATTCTTCCGTCTGACTGGTTTTGGCAATTATGAAAATACAGTAGAAGCAATCAGAAGAATTCAGAATCTGTAATGTGATATTATAAGGCTGTGAACAGGTGACGTTTTGTTGTGTTCACAGCTTTTTTGATGGTCAAATATCTGCGAAATGATTGTTACTGCGAACAGCAACGTAGAATTTCCTTTCATTGACCAGAAATGCCATCTATGCTATGATGGATATAACAGGTTAATCTCAAAAAGCCTCTCATCGCAGGAATGAGCAGTGCAGCAACGGCATCAGTACAAAGGAGGAGTGGAAATGTTGATTCAAATTGATTTTAACAGCGATGAAGCCATCTATATGCAGCTTCGTAATCAGATTATTATGGGGATAGCGACATCCAGATTAAAAGAAGGAGAGACATTGCCTTCTGTACGTCAACTTGCAGATACCATAGGCATCAATATGCATACGGTGAACAAAGCATATGCCGTGTTGCGCCAGGAAGGGTTTGTGACGATTGACCGCAGAAAAGGGGCGGTCATATCGATTGATGTGGATAAAATAAAAGCGATGAAGGAGATGCGGGAAAACCTGATGGTAGTTCTTGCAAAAGGATGCTGTAAGAACATTACCAGGGAAGAGGCTCATGCATTGATTGACGAAATCTATGATGAGTATCACATATGAAATAAAGGAGGAGGACATGCAGGAGCAATTTACAAAACAGGCAAAAGAAGCTTTGAAACTGGCTGAGAAAATGGCCAGATATTGCAGGCATAGTTATATAGGAACCGAACATATTCTGCTTGGTCTTCTGAAGGAGACAGATGGAACTGCCAGTATGGTTCTTTCAGATTTTAACGTGGACGAAGAGAAGCTGATGTCACTGATTGATCGGCTGATCGCTCCGGCCTCAAGTGTTGCCACGGCAGATATGGAAATCGGTCTGACGCCAAGAGCGCAGAAAGTAATTGAAAAAAGCACAGAAGAAGCAGCGTCTTTTGAGGGAAAACAGATTGGAACGGAGCATATTTTGATGGCTATGCTCAAAGAAAATGACTGTGTGGCGACGAGACTGCTTTATACGATGGGCGTGAACATTCAGAAACTGTATGTGGCTGTACTTGTTGCAATTGGAGAGGACGGACGTTTTTCGCAGGAGGATTTACAGAGCGGAAGAGTTATGAAAGCCTCCGCTGCAAGTGCAACACCGACACTGGATCAATACAGCCGAGATCTGACTGCGATGGCTGCACAGGGAAAGCTGGACCCGATTGTGGGACGAGACGATGAGATTGCCAGAATCATACAGATTCTAAGCAGAAGAACCAAGAACAATCCTTGCCTGATCGGAGAACCGGGTGTGGGAAAAACAGCAATTGCAGAAGGACTTGCCCAGAGAATTGTGTGGGGCATGGTGCCGGATACAGTCAAAGATAAGCGTGTTGTGGTGCTGGATTTATCTGGAATGGTAGCCGGTTCCAAGTACCGTGGAGAATTTGAAGAGCGAATCAAAAATGTGGTTCGTGAAGTGGCAGAAAATAAAGGAATTCTGCTGTTTATCGATGAACTTCATACGATTATCGGTGCAGGAGGTGCGGAAGGGGCACTGGACGCCTCCAATATCCTGAAGCCTTCTCTTTCGAGAGGAGAAATTCAGCTCATTGGAGCAACGACAAGAGAAGAATATCGCAAATATATCGAAAAAGATGCGGCACTGGAGCGAAGATTCCAGCCGGTGGTGGTGGAGGAACCTTCGCAGGAAGAGACCATTGCGATTTTACAGGGACTTCGCCCTTACTATGAAGGCCATCATCATGTGACGATTGAGGATTCTGCGATTGAGGCGGCCGTAAAAATGGCAGTGCGCTATATCAACGATCGTTTCCTTCCGGACAAGGCGTTGGATTTGATTGACGAGGCATGCTCAAAAGTACAGCTTGCCGGTTTTAAAGCACCAAAGAATATCATTGAAACAGAAAATCGTATCCAGCATCTGGTCATGGAGAAAGAGCAGGCATTGAAAGATGGCGATTTATCCCGCGCGAAAGAAATTCAGAAGGAACAGACGAAACTGGAGTCTGCGATTGGAAGCGATATCGAGAAATATCGTAAGAAATGCAAGAAAGCAAACCTGGTAGTCGATGAAAATGCAGTCGCCGATATTGTGGCGGGATGGACGAAGATTCCAGTTAAAAAGCTGGCAGAATCCGAATCCAAACGCCTTGCCCGTCTGGATAAGGAACTGCATAAACGCGTGATCGGACAGGAGCAGGCTGTGACAGCCGTGGCACAGGCGGTAAAACGAGGAAGAGTGGGATTGAAAGATCCTTCCAGACCAATTGGTTCGTTCCTGTTTTTGGGACCTACCGGTGTCGGTAAGACAGAACTTTCAAAGGCTCTGGCAGAGGCCGTTTTCGGAAGTGAGCAGGCGATGATTCGTGTGGATATGTCGGAATATATGGAGAAGCACAGCGTTTCCAAGATGATCGGTTCTCCTCCGGGATATGTCGGTTATGATGAAGGCGGACAGCTCAGTGAAAAGGTGCGCAGAAATCCGTATAGTGTCATTTTGTTTGATGAGATTGAGAAGGCACATCCGGATGTATTCAACATTCTTTTGCAGGTGCTTGATGACGGTCATATCACAGATGCACAGGGACGGAAGGTGGATTTCAAAGAAACGATTATCATTATGACTTCCAATGCCGGTGCCCAGGCAATCGTGGAGCCGAAAAAACTTGGATTCTCTTCTGTCAATGATGCAAAACACGACTATGAGAGAATGAAATCAGGGGTTATGGATGAAGTGCGGAGAATCTTCAAACCGGAATTTTTAAATCGAATTGATGATATTATTGTGTTCCATTCACTGGATCAAGAGCACATTCATCAGATTGTTTCCTTGCTCTTAAAGCAGCTGCAGAAACGTTGCCAGGAGCAGATGAATATCACATTGAAGGTCAGTGCCGGTGTGAAAGCTTACATTGCAGAAGAAGGTTTTGACAGTAAATATGGTGCAAGACCGCTGCGTAGGGCGATTCAGGCTAAGATTGAGGATGCCATGGCAAATGAGATTCTGGAAGGAAATATAAAATCAGGAGATACGGTATCCGTTCGTCTGAACAGAAAGAAAATTATTTTTAAAGTAGAAGAATAGAAAAAATCCGTACCGTTTAGAATAAGAAAAACGGTGCGGATTTTTTTGATATTTGAATGCTGTCGTATGTAAAATAATTTTACATAGATTTAACAATATAACTCTTGCGGATTTTACGAATACCAGTTAAGCTAATATTGTGTTAAGATTTGATAAAAAATATATAAAATACGGGAGGAAGAAAAAAGAAAATGGATTTTTTTAGTGTATTATCCATGATAGGCGGTCTGGCGTTGTTCCTGTTTGGAATGCATGTGCTTGGCGAGGGTCTTGCCAAAGTTTCCGGCGGACGCCTTGAGAAAATACTGGAAACACTGACTTCTAATATTTTCAAAGCTGTTCTTCTGGGGGCGGGCGTGACTGCCGTGATCCAGTCTTCATCGGCAACTACAGTTATGGCTGTAGGTTTTGTTAACTCGGGAATTATGAAATTGGAACAGGCTGTAGGTATTATCATGGGTGCCAATGTCGGTACGACCGCTACATCCTGGATTTTAAGTTTGACAGGTATAGAAGGTGAAAGCTTCTTGATTCAGATGCTGAAACCTTCCTCTTTTTCGCCTATTTTGGCGATTATCGGTGTCTTTATGATGCTGTTTTCCAAAAAAGAGAAAAAGCAGGATATCGGATCTATCCTGGTAGGCTTTGCAGTTCTGATGACGGGAATGGATGCCATGAGTGCAGCTGTGAAACCTTTGGCTGACGTGCCGGAATTTACCAGCATTCTGACTGCGTTTTCCAATCCGTTTTTGGGCATGATCGCGGGAACGATTTTGACAGCTGTGATTCAGAGTTCTTCTGCATCTGTCGGTATTTTGCAGGCATTGTGTATGACTGGTGCAGTGACTTATGGTTCTGCGCTTCCGATTATCATGGGTCAGAATATCGGTACTTGTGTGACGGCGCTTCTGTCTGCAATTGGTGCCAAAAAGAATGCGCAGAGAACTGCCTGTATGCATCTGTATTTTAACCTGATCGGAACGGTTGTGTTCATGGTAGGATTTTATTTAATCAATGGATTTGTACATTTTTCATTCCTGGCTGAGTCAGCCAATCCGGCCGGAATTGCCGTTGTACACAGTTTGTTTAACATTGGTGCAACGCTGTTGTGGCTTCCGTTTAATAAATATCTGGTAAAACTTGCCTGTCTGACGGTGCGAGACAAAGAGGAGGACAAAGAAGAAGCAAATCAGATGCTGCAGCTTCTGGATGCCCGTTTTTTGGATTCTCCATCTCTGGCAATTGAGCACTGTAAGCGTGTAAGCAATCACATGGCAGAGTTGGTAAAGGAAGCCATGTCTACGTCCATTCAGCTTCTGACGAATTATGATGAGGCGGCAGCAGAGCGAGTCGTTGAAATCGAAAATATCGTGGATGCTTATGAAGATGGGCTTGGTACTTATCTTGTTAAAGTGGGAAGCCGACATCTTTCAGAAAAAGACAGTCATACCTGTTCGATTCTTCTGCAGTGTATCGGAGATTTTGAGCGTATTTCAGACCATGCGCTGAACATCATGGAGTCTGCGCAGGAAGTACATGACAAAGGATTGGCTTTTTCTCCAAAAGCACAAAATGAGTTGGCAGTATTCCAAAAAGCCGTTAGTGATATTCTGGATAAGACAGTGAGCGTATTCAAGACAGAAGATATGAAAGGTGCGGAAGAGATTGAACCTCTGGAGGAGGTCATTGATTATCTTCGCGCAGAATTGAAGAAACGCCATGTAAAACGTCTGCGTAAAGGGAAATGCACCATTGAGATGGGCTTTGTTCTTTCTGATGTGACAACCAACTGTGAGCGTGTGTCTGACCATTGTTCCAATATCGCAGTCAGCATTATTCAGATTCTTCAGGATGGATATGATACACATGAATATCTGGAAAACATGAAGAGCGAGGATAACCAGCAATTTACCGAAGAATATAAGGCTTACAAAAAAATGTATCAATTACCATAAAGAAAGAACCGGATGCAGAAGAATGTGTCCGGTTTTTGACTGATGTGAAAAAAGAAAGAAATTTTCCCTCTTACACTGGAAAACCTACAAGAATTATTATATAATAGCGCTATACAACAACTTAACATAGAAGACAGAATCTGGGAGGATAAAACAATGGCAGTTGTGAAAGAACTTATACGTATAGAAGATAATGGAACGATTAGCTTTGGTGATTATGAATTGGCAAGCAAATCAAAATTATCTGATTTTGAGTATCAGGGAGATATGTATAAAGTTAAGACATTTCGTGAGATCACAAAACTGGAACGCAATGGGATGTTTGTGTATGAATCAGTACCAGGAACTACCGTGTTGGATTTGAAACTGGAAGGCAATGAAATGACTTTCAAAGTAGAAGGACCGGAGGATGCACAGATTACAGTAGAGCTGGAGGCGGATACAATATATGAGATTTTCCTGGATGGCGTAGGAATTGGAAGTATGAAGACGAATCTTGGAGGAAAATTATCATTTAGTGCAGAGCTGGAAAATGCGAAGGATGTAGAGGTCAGAATCAAGAAAATCGGATAAGAAAAAGTCAGGACGGAGAGATGAAATGCTCTCCGTCTTTTATCGTACAGGAGGAATGTTGCGTGGCAAAGGGAACAAAAACAATTTATTTTTGTCAGAATTGCGGATATGAGTCTGCAAAATGGATGGGGCAATGCCCGGGATGCAGAGAATGGAATACGTTTGTGGAGGAAACCGTATCTGCGAAAGCTGCATCCAAAGGAAGTGTAAAAAATAAAAATGTAAAGGAACCGGTGAGCTTGAGTGAAATCGATCTGCAGGAAGATGAACGCAAGACCAGCGGAATCAAAGAACTGGATCGCGTGCTGGGCGGTGGCATTGTGCCCGGGTCTCTCGTGCTGGTTGGCGGTGATCCGGGAATCGGAAAATCCACCTTACTTTTACAGGTGTGTAAAAATCTGGCAAATCAGGGGACACAGGTACTCTATATATCAGGGGAGGAGTCGCTTCGACAGATTAAACTGCGTGCACAGAGAATTGGTAAGATCGGAGATCAAATGCAGCTGTTGTGCGAGACAAATCTCCAGACTGTCCGGGAGGTGATTGAGCGAAAGAAGCCGGATGCGGTGGTGATTGATTCGATTCAAACGATGTATGACGAAGAGATTTCGTCTGCACCGGGAAGTGTATCTCAGGTACGTGAATCTACAAATGTGCTGATGCAGATTGCAAAAGGCATGAACATTACGGTATTTATTGTTGGACATGTGACAAAAGAGGGAAACGTAGCCGGACCAAGAGTTCTGGAACACATGGTGGATACGGTTCTCTATTTTGAAGGCGATCGACATGCGTCTTATCGCATTTTGCGCGGTGTGAAGAATCGTTTTGGTTCGACCAATGAAATTGGAGTGTTTGAAATGCGTGAAAATGGTCTGGAGGAAGTGAAAAATCCTTCTGAATTTCTGCTGGATGGAAAGCCGGAAGGTGCTTCCGGGTCTGTTGTTGCATGTTCGATGGAAGGAACAAGACCAATTCTGATTGAAATTCAGGCATTGGTATGTCAGAGTAATTTTGGCCTGCCGAGAAGAACGGCAGCAGGTACGGATTTTAATCGTGTGAATCTGTTGATGGCTGTTCTGGAAAAAAGAGCCGGCATGAATTTGTCTTCCTGTGATGCCTATGTAAATATTGCCGGGGGAATTAAGATGAATGAGCCGGCGATTGACCTTGGCATTGTGCTCGCGGTCGTGTCCAGCTATCGAGACTGGATTATTCCTGATCAGGTGCTTGTTTTTGGAGAAGTTGGATTAAGCGGAGAAGTGCGTGCGGTCAGTATGGCGGAACAGAGAGTGACCGAAGCGAAAAAGCTTGGATTTGAAACTGTCATTTTGCCTAAAGCATGTCAGAAAGCACTGACGAAGGTGGAAGGAATACGGTTGATTTATGTAGAAAATATCAGAGAAGCCATTGCGGCAATCAAAATATAAAAATGATTTAGGTGTCAAAACCTTGATTACGGATTGTTTCGTGCTACGCACTTCCACAATCCTGCCCCCGCATTCGCAATCTATGGGGCCCCCGCCCCACTTCTTGCTCATATGGGGGCGTGTCAATAAGGTATATCTCCACTTACATGCAAGCATGACGCGGAGAATACCTTTTGACACTGTAATCATAAAAATAAATTGCAAATAAGTCAAAAAACAGTTGACAGCCAGAATATGTGGTGTTATGATAGTCTGGCTGTCGCAAAGAAACCACTTCTTGAATATAAGCTGGTTTCGGAAAAAATTAAAAAAGTTCTTGACAGATGATAACTGATATGATAGAGTATAGAAGCTGTCGCTTGAGAGAGCAAACAACAACTTGCGAAAAGCAAAAAAATAAATGAAAAAAGTTCTTGACAAACGGTTTTGAACATGATAGACTATCAAAGCTGTCTGATGAGAACGGCAAAGAAC
>JALFVM010000067.1 GCA_022787145.1 Lachnospiraceae bacterium
GCTTCCGATTATTTCTACGGGTGTCAATGTAAAGAGTGCGATGATGCCAACTCTGACACTTGCCATTTCCATGTCAGCAAAATATATGCGGCAGGTACGTGCAACGGTGCTTGAGGAATTAAATAAAGATTATGTGCAGGGTGCCAAAGCGCGGGGTGTGCGAGATTCGGTTATCCTCTGGAAAAATGTGATAAAATCTTCCATGCTGACAATCATCACGCTGCTTGCACTCTCGATTGGAAATCTTTTGGGCGGTACTGCGATTATTGAAAGCATTTTTATGTGGGATGGCGTTGGCAAACTGGCGGTGGATGCGATCAATATGCGAGATTATCCGCTGATTCAGGCCTACGTGATGTGGATGGCGATCATCTATGTTCTGGTCAATCTGATAACGGATCTTTTGTATCACCATTTAGACCCGCGCATTCGGCTGGGGGTGACAAAAGCATGAGAGAACCGACAGTGAGAACGCAGAATGTTTATAAGAATCATTTGAAGACACGATTGATTTTATTTGGTATGCTGGCACTGCTTTTAGTTATTGGCTCCTGCTTTAGTGAAGCTTTCTGTCCATACGACCCTTATCTGCAGGATCTGAGCAATGCAAAGGCAGCACCGTCAGCCGCGCATCTTCTCGGCACAGACCGTTATGGGCGTGACATGTTATCCCGTGTGATTACAGGAAGTAAAACGAGCATTTATTCCACACTTTTGCTGGTGGGATTTATCACCGTGTTTGGAACAATCATTGGAATCGTCTGTGCCTGGAACGGCAGATGGCTGGATACGCTTCTGATGCGTATTTCGGATATGTTTCTGGCTTTTCCGGGGCTGGTGTTTGCGCTTGCAGTTGCAGCTGTGCTCGGCGGAGGCGTACAGAATGCGATTATTGCGCTTGCGGTCATCAGCTGGCCCAAATATGCGCGAGTCGCCCGCAGTCAGACACTTGCCCAGAAGGAAACGGTGTACATCCGGGCGGCAAAGCTGGCGGGATGCAGTACCGGAAAGCTGATTTTTAAGCATATCCTTCCGAATATTTTTGGCCCGATTCTTGTCACAGCCATGCTCGACATCGGTACGATGATGATGGAGCTTGCCGGACTTTCCTTTTTGGGACTCGGCGCGAAGCCGCCGATTGCGGAGTGGGGAAGTATGATGAGTGATACAAGAAATCTGCTTACGACACATCCATGGGTGACGTTGTCACCGGGAATTGCAATTTTTATATCGGTCATGATTTTCAACCTTTTGGGTGATACAGTCAGAGACTGGTTAGATCCGAGAAACGGGAGGTAGGAAGCATGGCAGAGATGATTCGATATGAGCATGTAGATATCAGTTACAACAAAAGGATGGTGGTACATGACGCCCATTTTTCTGCTCAGGAAGGCGAGATACTGGGCATTGTCGGCGAGAGTGGAAGCGGAAAATCAACGCTTATAAAAGCGGCAATGGGACTTCTTGGCAGGGATGGTCTTGTCACGAGAGGGGATATCTGGTACAAAGGCAAAGACCTTCCGGATCTTTCTTCAAAAGAGATGCGTAAAATCTGTGGATCGGAAATCGGTATGATTTTTCAGATGGCGGGAAACTCGTTTTGTCCGATTCGCACCGTTCGAAATCAGCTTTATGAAACAGTAAGAGAACACAAAAAAATAGAGAAAAATGAATTTGAGGATCAGGCGCAGGAGCTTTTGGCAAAGTTTGGTTTTGAAGATCCCAAAAGAGTGCTGGACAGTTACCCGTTTGAATTGTCCGGAGGTATGCAGCAGCGCGTTGGAATCGCAGCGGCCATGCTGTTAAAGCCGAAAATTCTTATGGCGGATGAACCGACTTCGGCTCTTGATGTTTCGGTTCAGAAACAGGTGGTGGAAGAAATGCTTATGGTCAGAGAAACGTTCGGCACAACGATTTTGCTTGTGACACATAACCTGGGAGTCATTCGTGCAATGGCCGATAATATGCTGGTCCTCCATCAGGGAGAGACCATGGAATATGGAAAGACAAAAGAAATCCTTGCGCATCCGCAGTCAGAATATACTCAGAAATTACTCTCTGCGGTACCTAAGCTTCGGAGGTGAGCAATCAATGGAACCAATCTTAAAGGTGGAACACCTGACAAAAATCTTTCATTCGAAGGGAAGAGAGGACTATACAGCTGTCGATGATGTCAGCTTTTCTTTATTACCGGGTGAGAAGCTTGCAATCATCGGAGAAAGCGGAAGCGGGAAGACGACAGTGGTAAATATGATCACCAGACTTTTGGATGCAACGGCAGGAACGATTGTATTGGATGGACAGGAAATCACCGAAATCAAGGGCAGAAAACTGAAAGAAGTATACAGAAAAATGCAGATGGTTTTTCAGATACCGACCGACAGTTTTGATCCTAGATGTACACTTGGAGATGGTGTTGCAGAAAGTCTTGTAAATCATGGAATGTCAAAAAAAGGGGCCATGAAGGAAGCCGTGCGTCTTCTGGGACTGTGTGGACTTAGTGAAGAATTTGCAAAGCGTTATCCGCATGAAGTCAGCGGAGGACAATGCCAGCGTGCAGCAATTGCCCGGGCAATCGCGATCAAACCGAAAGTGCTGATCTTGGATGAAGCAACCTCTGCGCTTGATGTTACGGTACAGGAGGACATTCTGAATCTGTTGACAGAGTTAAAGGAAGAGATGGACATGTCCTATCTGTTCATTTGCCACGACATTGCGCTTGTTCAGAACTTCTGTGACAGAGTTCTTGTGATGTATCACGGTAAAATTGTGGAGGAAGGTATTCCAGATGAGGTGATACAGCATCCAAAACAAGCATACACCAAAAATTTGATCGATAGTGTTTTGTAAATCTATCCTTTGCTTTACAGGCAGGGGATGAGATATAAATTTAGGAAGGGAGAAGTACCTATGAAAATGAAACGATTAGCAGCATTTGTGCTCAGTGCCTGCATGTGCCTGAGTTTTCTGGCTGGTTGTGGAAGCAATCAAAGTACAAAAGAATCAGAAGAACAGACAGAGGCGGCATCTACGAAAGAATCATCGGGAAAGAAAACACTTGTGATTGGTGATACGACATTTAATACTTCAAATGAGGAGCCGGATGTCAATCCGCACAATAGTTATGCCGGATGGGCATGCATCCGTTACGGTGTTGGAGAGACGTTGGTGAAATATTCTGATGACATGGAAATTCAGCCATGGCTGGCAACACAATGGGAAAACGTCGATGATCTGACATGGAAGATCACACTTCGCGACGATGTGTCTTACTCCAGTGGCCGTAAGATGGATGGAGAATCGGTAAAGCAGTGTCTGGAGCATCTTCTTGAGACACATGAACGCGCGCAGAGTGATACAAAAATTGCATCCATTGAGGCTGATGGACAGGTGCTTACAATCAAAACATCTGAGCCAAAACCGGCGCTTCTCAATTACCTTGGAGATCCGTATGGTTGTATCATTGATGTGGATGCTGGTTTTGATAACGGAATCGTTGCCGGAACAGGTCCTTATATCGCAGTTGATTTAAAGACAGATGACCATTTGACTTTGGTGAAAAATGAAAATTACTGGGGTGGTACGCCGCATATTGATGAGCTGACGATCCGCACAATTACTGATGGAAATACACTGGCAAACGCATTGCAGTCCGGTGAGGTACAGGCTGCTTACGGTATGGCTTACGAGAGTTATCCGACTTTTGAGAACGATAATTTCCAGTTCTCACAGATTTCAACTTCTCGTTGTTTCTTTGGAAAAATGAACTTTGATGAGAATTCTGTCTGTGCAGATTCTGCAGTTCGTAAAGCAATTGCTATGGGTATTGATAAGGAAAGTTTTGTCGCAACACTTCTGGAGGGAAATGGATATCCGGCAAATGGCGTCTTCCCAGAAGGTTCTGCATTTGGAGGCGATAAAGTTACGACAGAAACTTACGATCCGGAAGGTGCAAAAGAAGTACTGGAAGAGGCTGGATGGAAAGACTCTGATGGAGATGGCATCCGTGAAAAAGATGGACGCAAGCTTGTTGTAAAATGGCTGACTTACCCAAGCCGTCAGGAACTTCCTCTTCTTGCAGAGGCTGCTCAGGCGACACTCAAAGAGATTGGTATGGAGGTCGATATCAACTGTACCGCAGACAATAATGAAGTGGTAAAAGATTCCTCAGCGTGGGACGTCTATGCAATGGCAAATGTTCAGGCTCCGACTGGAGATCCGGAATACTGGTTCACCGTATTTGCGACCTCCGATGCAACAAAGAATCAGGGAAAATACAGCAGTGAAAAACTGGACGAACTGGAGAAGCAGCTGAGTGAAACATTTGACGTAGACAAGAGAGCAGAACTTGCAGTACAAATGCAGCAGACTGTTCTGGATGACAATGCGTTTGTATTCTGTTCATTCCTGAAAATGAGCATGATTTCAAGAGCTAATGTTTCAAACTATACATCTCATGCATGTGACTACTATCAGGTAACAGCAGATCTTGACATTCAGTAGTCGGGACAAGTGATGAAAGTCATGTTTTTATGATTTCTTTAGAAACTTTATTTTAATTTTAGGCAAGGTACATAGTTTCCTCACATTCTCCACGTATACTGTAAAGCGGATAGATGAATAACCACTCTCTATCTCCCCCCTCAAAAAGAAAAAGAAGAAATCCGGCGTTAGCCGGATTTCTTCTTTTTTAACAATTTTTGCGACATAACTGTCTATGCAGGTAAGACAATCTGAAATGTGGTGATGCCATCTTTGCAATTTACGGAAATCTTCCCATGGTACTGTGTGACAATGGAGTGTGCGATGGCCAGTCCCAGACCGTAATGGCCTTCCTGGTTTTCGCGGGACTCATCTGCGCGGAAGAAACGGTCAAAAATTTTCTCCTGAATCTGCGGGGGGATTGGTTCTCCCGTGTTTGCCACCGAAATATAGATTTTTCTGTGTTGCTGTCCGGCTGCGACGGTAATGGTACCTTTGGCGGGCGTGTACCGGATTGCATTGTCAATCAGAATGGACAGCAGCTGCTGAAATTCTTCCTCTCTTCCGTAAAAATTCAGATTCTCTTCAATCTGAGTATTCAGAAAAATTCCGTGCTCGAAAGCAACACTCTCAAAAGGAAGAACAATGCCCATCAGTGTGCGAGAGAGAGAAAAAGAAACTTTTGCGTGATATACAGTTTTGTGATTATCCATGCGCACAAGAGTAAGCATTTCCTGAACAAGATGGTTCATCCGTGTGGTTTCCTGACGAATGTATTTCAATCTTATATTCGTTCCGATTTCTTTTTCTAGAAGGTCGGCATTGGAACTGATTACGGTAAGCGGTGTTTTCAGTTCGTGACTGGCATCGGAAATAAACTGTTTTTGTGATTCCAGAGTCTGAACGACTGGGGAAGTTAGCCAGTGGGAAAGTGCCACGGATAAAAGAAACAGAAAAAAGATGACAAAGATACCGATGATGATAGAGCGAAATATCATATGCCATGTATTTTCCATAAGCTCTTGTGTGTCAGTAAAAAAAATTAATTTCTGTGGCAGCGACATTTTTTTGATATAAATGAGAGAGTCAAGTTTTCCGCTGAAATGCGTATTGCCAGATAATTCACGTGTGTAGACGGCCAGCTGTTCGGCAGAAACATCTGTAAGATGATTGGATAAAATTTTGATCTCCCTGGGATTGCTGATGTCAATCGCCGCGTATTCCATATCTTCCAGTCGGGGATCGTAGATATCGTCAGAACAGAAAGCAGGAAGACCGACTCGGTCTATGGTGTGTCGAAATGTTCTGGTCTGCTGAGAAATACTGGAAAGATAATTCATATAATTGAGTACGACAAGAATTACAATGAAAATCAGGCTCAGCAGAATTGTGAGAATTCCGACAAGTCGTTTCTGAAGATGACGAATCATGATTCTGCCTCCACGGTATAGCCAATTCCGCGGACAGCTCGAATTCGCATATTGGCGTGGATGAAGGAGATTTTTTTGCGAAGGAAAGATACATAAACTTCCACGTTGTTATATTCAGAATTTGAATTAAATCCCCAGATGCGTTCGATAATCTGTTCTCGGCTGATGATCTGATTCTGGTTATTCAGAAAGTATTCCATAAGCTGAAATTCCTTTCCGGCCAACTGCACAGACTGCTGTGTCTCGGAATTGGTCATTGTACAGGTTCTCAGATCGAGGTTTAGATTGCCGCAGTTTAAAACATTTCCCTGTACTTCTCCCTTGCGCCGGGAAAGTGCCAGAATACGCATGATAAGTTCTTTTATTTCAAAAGGTTTGGTGAGATAATCGTCTGCTCCATATTCAAAGGCAAGGACTTTGTCGTCCAGCTCAGATTTGGCAGATAGAACCAGGATAGGAATTGAATTTTTTTTCTGTCTGAGTTTTTTCAGGACCTCGTATCCGTTTAATTGGGGGAGCATCAGATCGAGTACTGCTACGTCATAAATTCCGCTGGATGCCATATCATAGCCATCCAGACCGTTGTAGGCAACGTCTACCATGAAGTGTTCCTGTTTTAATGCTGACACGAGTGTGTCGGCGAGCATATAGGAATCTTCTACCAGTAAAACATTCATAGAAACCTCCTCAATATTGAAAATTAGGAATATACAGACACAGTATACCATAAAAATTACAGAAATGTTAAGAAAAATTCAAGTTTGTTTCAAGGTAAAAAAAATAGACTGTATGAGATGAAGTGTAAAAGGGAGGACAGGTATTATGAAAAAAAGAAAAGCCGTTCTGGCGGCACTTCTTGTGTTGTCTATGACTTCGGCATTGATGGGATGTCAGAATACATCCAATACAGAGACATCCCAGCAGGAAGAAAATACAAATCAGGCGTCCGGCGAAACTGAGGTCGGCGGATGGGAACTGATACAGGAAGAAGCAATAAAAAACAATTCTCTGGAAAATGTCAGTGTAGATCTTGGCTACACTGGTGTGGAGACAAGTGATTATAAAAAGGAAGCCTCTGAGGGAAAAACGTTCTGCCTGATAAAAATGCAGATAAATAAAAAGGATTCAGGGGAAGACATTGTATGGGACAAACTGATTCTGAAAGATGCAAAAGGAAATGAATACAAACGTATGGACGATTCCTTTCTGACAGATCTCGGTATGATGCGTATGGCAAGTGCTTCCTTAAATTTTGGTGAAAATGAGGGATGGATTGCATTTGAGATTGATGAGGACGCTGAAGATCTGACGTTGACGTATGCATTTGAAGATGGTGCATATGAGTGCGCGGTTTCTTTTGAGACTGTCGATCAGGAGACGGAGGAAGAAGAACTGATTACCACTTCTGAGACATATGCAAATCAGAAGAGCATCACCGCATCTTTGGAAAGTGAAGTGAAAAAAGGATATGCGTTTGAAGATCCAAAGGTCATTCTTGACCCATATGGAACTTCACCGCTGACAGCAGTTGTTGTGTTTAAAACAGAGGAAAAGGTAAGCGGTACAGTGACGGTGAAAGGAAAAGACGAGAAGGATGATATCACAGGAAGCTTCAGAACGGGATATTCTCATCTGATTCCTGTTTATGGTTTGTACAATGGAGAGACGACAAAAGTGGTTCTTACCCTTTCTGATGGAAGAAGCAAGGAACTGGAGATTACCACCGAAAAACAGGAAGTAAATTTCGGAGAAATCACGGCTGAGATGAAGGACGAAAGTTCTTACGATTATTCCAAGCTGACCTTTGTATGCTCTGCCGGAGGCGGATTGTATGCACTTGACAGCCAGGGCGATATCCGATGGCTGTACAAAGATGCAGGTACGCTTGGAGTTCATCAGATTTCAAACGGACATCTTCTGGTGCCGACGAGCTATACACTAAAACCTACCTATTATAAATCCGGTTTAAAAGAAATCGACTTAAGCGGAAGAGTTTACAAGGAATATGGCATTCCGGGCGGTATGCACCATGATTTCTATGAGATGGAAAATGGAAACTATCTGGTAGCAGGAGACAGCTCAGATCTGACTGCTGTGGAAGATCATATCGTGGAAATTGACGGGGATAACGGTGATGTTGTGTGGGAACTGGATTTGGCAGACATTCTGGATAAAGAAGACGGTTTCTCAGCTTCTGCCGAGACCGATGGCAGCGATGAAGTAGACTGGTTCCACAATAATGGAGTCTGGTATGATGAGGAAAATGATCTGGTACTGCTGTCTGCGCGTCACAAAGATGCGATCATTGCCATCCATAAGAAAGAAAAATCACTGGCATGGATTCTTGGAGATCCGGATGGATGGAGTACGGTAGATAAAAAGTATTTCTTTACACCAAAGGGTGAGAATTTTGAGTGGCAGTATGCACAGCATCAGGTGACGATGCTTGATAATGGCGACATCATGATGTTTGATAACGGAACGGCGAAGGTGAAAGGAGAAGATGCAAAAGATCGTGTGACAGGCGATGATGTGTATTCAAGAGCGGTTGTCTATCGCATTGATACGGAAAAAATGACGATCGAGCAGGTATTTGAGTACGGAAAAGAACGCGGACCGGAGTGGTATTCAGACTGGATTTCCGGTTCTGTATCGCTGGACGGAACGCAGAATAATCTCTGGATTACGGCTGGTTCCAATCTCTACAGCGAGGAAGAGAACAGACACGATTTTTATCCAACAAACATGTTTACGCCAGGATTGATTAAGACAACGCATATGGATCAGGTGGTAAACGGAGAACTTGTATATGAACTGACCGTTTCCGGAGAACAGGCAACATCCCTGACATATCGTTCGTTCCGTATGCCGATGTATACGGGAAGTGCGAACCTGCTGATTTCAGATACAGCAGTAGTTGTTGGAAGCCTTGGAGAAACACAATCTCAGAAAGTAGAGGCATCACTGGAAAGCGCAGAAAAAATGGACACAGAAGGCTGGACATTTGCAATGGATGAATTAAAGTTTTCTGTCAATGGTACTTATCAGACACAGACGAAGTCTTCGGAACTGAAAGAGGGATATCTGATTCTTTCTAATGAAGACAAGACAAAAGTATATGCGCTGAATCAGTCTGGTACAGATTCTGAAGAGAAGACAAGTGTGAGTACAACAGGCTGGTGCTCGGTGGACGGTCTGGCAGGAGAGGTATTTGAAGTTTATCTCATGCTGGATGGAGTTACTTACGATACAGGAAAGAAGGCAGAGTTTACTGCAAGCGATATGGTTTATCATCAGGATGGAACGGTGGATTACGGATATTACAGGCAGGTAGCCGATGTGTCGATTGAACCGTCCGCAACGACGACTATTCTGGAAAATGATACCTTTAAGGACTCCGTGGAGACTACTTTAGAGACGGAAGACACTCTGGTAGCGGAGAGTAAAGTCATTGATGATGAGATTCAGGCAGAGGTGGAAAGTAAAGAGCATACCTGGGAAAAACCGTTGGTGCTGACCAATCCTTATAAAATTTCCCCACTGACTGCAGTAGTAGTATTTGAAACAGAGGAAAGCTGTAAGGTGCGTGTCACAGTAAAAGGAAAAACCGAGGATACGGATGTTTCCGGAACAATTGAGGCTGCGACTTCTCATCGTGTTCCTGTAGTTGGATTGTATGCAGGAACAGAAAATACGGTTCTTCTTGAGCTTCTGGATGAAAACGATAAAGTGACAGACAGCCAGGAATTAAAGATTGAGACAGATCCGCTGAGTGATTATTTCGATAATCTGGTAGAACCGGTGAAGACATCCGATGATTCGGCGTACAACCTGATGATGATTTACGGACAGAGATCTACCTATCCGTATGCGATTGACAGTCAGGGAGATATTCGCTGGTATATTGAGAGAAAAGCCGGAAATTACGGTATTTTCAATCTTTCAAACAAACGCTTTATCTTCCAGGATGATACCGCATATACCACGACACAGAGAAAGCCGCTGAGTGCCAATATGTATGAGATGGATTATCTGGGACGTGCGTATAATATGTATTATATAGCAAATGGTATTCACCATGATATCATTGAGAAAGAACCAGGCGGAAATCTTCTTGTTCTGACCAGTTCTCTGGACGGATACGAGGAAGAAGCTGCTGTAGAGATCAACAGAGAGACAGGAGAGATTGTCAATACTCTGAGAATGGCAGAAATCTTTGGAAGCGAGTTTGAAACAAGAGTAGACTGGGCGCATTTAAATACGATTTCTTACAATGCAGAGGATGACACGGTGCTTTTGAGCCCGAGAAACCTGCATGCAGCAGTAAAAGTCAACTGGACAACTCATGAACTGGTATGGATTTTGTCGAATCCGGAGATTTGGAAAGACACTGGATTTGAAGATTACGTACTGCAGCCGGAAGGGGAGTTTCACTGGCATTATCAGCAGCATTCTGTCTATGAGGCAGGCGCTGATTTGGATGGAAATCCAGATACTCTGGAGGTTACGATGTTTGACAACCACTGGGATGGAATCAGTCCGACAGACTCTTTTGACGGCCTGACAGACTCTTATGCGAAGGTCTACAGCATCAATGAGAGCGATAAGACCGTTCGGCTTCTGAAGGAGTATCCGATGGTATTGTCCGATATTACATCCAACACATTCTATGATGTGGATTCCGGGCATATATTTGCTAACAGCAGCCAGATTTATGAGCCGCAGGACAATATAAAAGGTATGCTGTATGAATTTGATTATGAGAGCGGTGAGATTATCAGTCAGTTTGCACTTGGAAGAAATTCCTACAGATCAGAAATCATGTATCTGGATTATCAGGATCTTGCCAGTGCGATGGAGCTGGATGAAAATTACATTAAGGGTACGCTAAGACCTCTGGCTTCTGTAAAAGAAAAGATTGATACACCTTCAAAAATGATCGGGGATGAAGTACCGATGAAGATGGTGGGCAGCGTATTATATGTGCATACACCGGATCACAGACTGTCTCAGGTGATTTTCAAAGGAAAGGAACACACTTATGCATACGATTCCACACATCTGATTGCAAGTACAAGAAGTTATTTTGCGTATGAGTCAGATGTTGTTATGCCGATGGGAGATATGGAACCGGATGAATATGAGATCTTTGTTGTATATAAAGATGTATATTACAACACCGGTGAGACTATCAAAATAAAATAAATAGAGACAACGCGGGAATTTATGGAAAAGAATAGATTCCCGCGTTGCTTTGCGTTATAATAAAAATAAATTGGAAAACAGATAGAAAAGAGGAATATATTTGAAAAAAAATGAAATTTATCTGATACAGGGAACGGAATTTAAAGAGATGACAAAAGAAATTCTTGTGAAGGCGAACCTGTCTGAACGGATTCCTTCCAAAGACTGCCGAATCGGAATCAAACCGAATCTGGTATCTCCATCAGATCCTTCAATGGGAGCTGTTACTCATCCGGAGATTGTGGAAGGTATCCTTGAATATCTCCGGGAAAATGGTTATGAAAATCTCATGATACTGGAAGGTTCCTGGGTTGGAGCGCGGACACAGGATACGCTTGATATTGCGGGATATACAAAGCTTCTAAAAGAGTACGGGGTGGAATTTACAGACACGCAGAAGGATACGTTTCATAAGTGCGACTGTGCAGGAATGGAACTGGAATTGTGTGACAGCGTGAACAACATTGACTTTCTGATTAATGTGCCGGTTATGAAAGGCCATTGCCAGACGAGAATTACCTGTGCGTTGAAAAATATGAAAGGTTTGATTCCAAACAGAGAAAAACGTCATTTTCATTCGATGGGGCTGCATAAGCCGATCGCCCATCTGAATGCAGGAATTCATCAGGATTTTATTGTCGTTGACAGTATCTGTGGAGACTGGGACTTTGAGGATGGTGGAAATCCGGTTGTGCTGAACCGTATTATGGCTGCGGCGGATCCTGTTCTCTGTGATGCATATGTCTGTGATCTGATGGGATATCAGAAGGAAGATGTACCATATGTTGTGATGGCAGAAGAACTTGGGGTAGGAAGTGCTGATCTTGAGAAGCTTCGTATTGTTCCGTGTAACGATTTTACAGATCAGCACAGGACAGTGCCTCAGCGCAAAGTTGTAGAGGTGCAGGATGCAGTCGATGCCGTGGATTCCTGCAGTGCCTGCTATGGCTATCTTGTGCCGGAGCTGGCACGTTTGAAGGAAGAGGGGCTTTTGCAGAAGCTCGATGAAAAAATCTGTATGGGGCAGGGATTTCGCGGAAAAACCGGAAATCTCGGAATCGGTAATTGTACCAGGAAATTTGCACATACGCTGGAGGGGTGCCCGCCCATGCCGGATGAGATGTACCGATTTCTGAAGGATTACATAAAAAAATAAAATTATCTTGACAAATGGAGGCGCAGTGTATATACTTTGATTGTCAAAATAAGTATATACACTGTGTCAAAGGAGAAATAAACATGTTAGAAAAAATGAAAGAAATGATCGCAGAGCAGTTAAGCTGTGACGCAGATTCTATTACAAGCGAAACTTCCTTTAAAGAAGATCTGGGAGCAGATTCCCTTGATTTATTTGAACTGGTTATGGCTCTTGAGGATGAGTATTCTGTTGAGATTCCAGCAGAAGAACTGGAGTCACTGACAACAGTAGGTGCTGTTATGAATTACTTGAAAGATAAGGGTGTGGAGGAATAATCCACACCTTTCTAATAGTTTAAATTTTTTTAGTTAAATACTTTGTTAATCAAAATATTTGAAGGCGAAAGGAAAAAAATGAGTAAGATTGCATTTATTTTCCCTGGACAGGGAGCTCAGTATGTGGGCATGGGAAAGGATTTTTATGAAAATGTTCCGGTGTGCAGACAGGTGATGGATCTGGCTGGTGAGGCATCCGGTTTAGATATGAAGCAGATTTGTTTTGAAGAGAATGAAAAAATCAATATTACAGAGTATACACAGATTGCCATGCTGAGTGTCTCTGTGGCTATTTTAAAGGCGTTGGAAGAAAAGGGGATTACATCCTGTGTGAATGCAGGCTTAAGTCTCGGCGAGTATGGTGCGCTGGTGGCATCCGGCGTGATTTCTATGGAGGACGCTTTTAAATTAGTAAGAAAACGCGGAATTTACATGCAGGAGGCAGTTCCGACAGGTGGTGCTATGTCAGCCGTTCTTGGAACGGATGCAGCAGTGATTGAAAAAATCTGTGAGCAGACAGAGGGAATCGTATCAATTGCCAATTACAACTGCCCGGGACAGATTGTAATCACTGGAGAAGAAGGTGCTGTTGCGAGGGCTGCAGAGGCGTTAAAAGAGGCAGGAGCAAGAAGAGTGATGCCTCTGAAGGTCAGCGGACCGTTCCATTCCGCTATGCTCAAGGGTGCCGGCGAGAAGCTGGGCGGGGAACTTGCTCATGTGACAATTCAGAAGTTCACGACTCCTTATGTGACAAATGTGACAGCAGAATATGTGACAAAACCGGATGAAGTCAAAGATTTGCTGATTCGTCAGGTATCCTCTCCGGTAAAATGGCAGCAGTGTGTAGAGAAAATGATTGAAAACGGTGTAGATACATTTATTGAGATTGGACCGGGAAAGACACTGACCGGATTTATGAAAAAAATCAACCGTAATGTAACCGCCATGAACATTCAGACACTGGAGGATCTGAATCAGGTTGTGGAACGTTTCAAAGCAGAATAGAAAGTTGAGGAAAACAGATGTTAACAGATAAGATTGCACTGGTGACGGGCGCAAGCCGCGGAATCGGCGCAGAGATTGCAAGAACTCTGGCAAAGAAAGGCGCAACAGTCATCATTAATTATAACGGTTCGAAAGAGAGAGCACAGGCAGTCGCAGATGAGATTACACAGGAAGGTGGAAATGCTTCCATTTATCAGTGTAATGTCAGTGATTTTGAAGCCTGTGGACAGATGATGAAGGACATTGTAAAGGAGTACGGAAGACTCGACATTCTCGTCAACAATGCGGGAATTACAAAGGACAACCTCATCATGAAAATGAAAGAAGAAGATTTTGATGCGGTACTCAACATCAATCTGAAGGGAACGTTTAACACGATTCATCATATTTCCCGTCAGTTGTTAAAACAGAGAAGTGGAAAGATCATCAATATTTCTTCTGTATCCGGAATTCTTGGAAATGCGGGACAGGCAAACTATGCAGCATCCAAAGCTGGTGTGATCGGTTTGACAAAGACAATGGCGAGAGAACTTGCAAGCAGAGGAATTACCTGCAATGCAATCGCACCGGGATTTGTAGATACAGAGATGACAGAAGTGCTTTCTGAAAGTGTGAAAGAGGCAGCCTGCAAGCAGATTCCGCTTGGAAGATTCGGACAGGCAAAGGACATTGCACAGATGGCAGCATTTCTGGCAGATGAAACTGGAGATTATATTACCGGCCAGGTGATCAGCGTGGACGGCGGTATGAACATGTAGGAGGAAAGCATGAGAAGAGTAGTTGTAACTGGAATGGGAGCCATTACTCCCATCGGTTTAAATGTAGAGGAATTTTGGAACGGACTGAAAGAAGGAAAGACAGGGTTTGGAGAGATTACCCATTTTGATTCTTCTGATTTTAAAGTACATCTGGCAGCAGAAGTAAAAGATTTTCAGCCTAAGGAATATATGAACCCGAAGGATGCAAGGAGAATGGAACTGTTTTGCCAGTATGCAGTGGCAGCTGCAAAACAGGCGATGGAGCAGTCCGGGCTTGATATGGAAAAGGAAGATCCGTTTGCAGTTGGATGCTCCATTGGTTCCGGTATCGGAAGCCTTCAGACAATCGAGCGTGAGCATGAGAAATACCTGCAGAAAGGACCAAACCGTATGGGTCCTCTGATGGTGCCGATGATGATTTCCAATATGGCAGCAGGAAATGTATCCATTCAGCTTGGCCTGAGAGGAAAAAATATTAATGTAGTGACAGCCTGTGCGACAGGAACACACAGCATCGGTGAGGCCTACAGAAGTATTCAGTGCGGCGATGCAGATGTGATGTTTGCGGGCGGTACAGAGGCGGCAGTTACTCCAATCGGAGTAGGCGGTTTCGCAGCTTTGACTGCGCTTTCTACTTCCACAGATCCAAAGAGATGTTCCATTCCTTTTGATAAGGAAAGAGACGGCTTTGTTCTGGGTGAAGGTGCAGGCGTTGTTGTTCTGGAAGAACTCGAGCATGCGAAGGCAAGAGGCGCGCATATTCTCGCTGAAGTCGTGGGATACGGTGCAACTGCGGATGCATACCACATCACTTCTCCGATTGAGGACGGATCCGGAGCTGCAAGAGCGATGGAAAATGCAATTAAAGAGGCAGGAATTGAGCCAAAAGATGTGGCATACATCAATGCACATGGAACCAGCACACATCACAACGATTTGTTTGAGACGGTTGCAATCAAAAAAGTATTTGGAGAACAGGCAAAAGACGTGAAAGTGAATTCTACGAAGTCTATGATCGGACATCTGCTTGGTGCAGCCGGTGCAGTAGAGTTTATCACCTGCGTAAAATCTATTCAGGAAGGTTTTGTTCATCAGACAGTTGGATATCAGGTTCCGGATGAGGAATGTGATCTTGACTATGTAACAGAAGGACCGCTTGAGATGGATGTAAAATATGCATTGTCCAACTCTCTTGGCTTTGGCGGACACAATGCAACTCTTCTTGTAAAGAGATTTGAGGACTAAGCAGGAGGATATCATGGAATTAGAAAAGATTATCGAATTGATCCAGGCTGTCAGCGAATCTTCTCTGACAGAATTTAAGATGGAAGAGGGCAACATAAAGCTTGCTATGAAAACAGACAAAGGCGATAAAGGAAAGCCGGTTGTTGTGGAAGCGGCTGGAATTCAGACTGTTGTTCCGGCAGCAGTGGAACCGGCGGCAGAATCGGCACCAAAGCAGGTAAGCGGCAATGTGGTGACTGCTCCTTTGGTGGGTACTTACTATGCAGCAGCGTCTCCGGATGTGGAGCCGTTTGTACAGGTGGGTGACACGGTGAAAAAGGGACAGACACTTGGTATTATCGAAGCAATGAAACTGATGAATGAGATTGAATCAGAATACGACGGTACCGTAAAAGAAATTCTCGTAAAAAATGAGGATGTGATTGAATACGGTCAGCCGATGTTTGTGATTGCATAGAAAAAGGAGAAAAGATGAAATTATCGACAAAGGAAATTATGGAGATTATTCCTCACAGACAGCCCTTTTTATTGATTGATACGATTGAAGAACTGGAGCCTGGTGTGCGTGCCGTGGCAAAGAAATGCGTTTCTTACAATGAGCCGTATTTTGCCGGTCATTTTCCGGGAGAACCGGTGATGCCTGGTGTTCTCCAGATTGAAGCACTGGCACAGACAGGTGCAGTTGCAATTTTATGTCAGGAAAACTTCAAGGGAAAAACAGCTTATTTTGCAGCAATCAACAGTGCAAAATTTAAAAATAAAGTAGTTCCGGGGGATGTGTTGACTCTGGAAGTAGAGATTATCAAACAGAAAGGCCCGATTGGCGTGGGCAAAGCAGTTGCAAAAAAGGACAACGGCGACATTGCAGTCGTGGCAGAACTGACTTTTGCAATCGGTTAGGAGTAGACTATGTTTCATAAGATTTTAATTGCCAACAGAGGAGAGATTGCAATCCGTATTATCCGCGTATGCCGTGAGATGGGAATTCAGACGGTAGCGGTATATTCCGAGGCAGACAAAGATGCACTTCATACACAGCTTGCGGATGAGGCAATCTGTATCGGACCGGCAGCATCGAAAGACAGCTACCTGAATATGGAGCGTATTTTGAGTGCAACGATTGCTTCTCATGCGGAGGCAATTCATCCCGGATTTGGCTTTTTGTCAGAAAACAGTAAATTTGTAGAGATGTGTCAGAAATGTCACGTGGCATTTATCGGACCATCCGCCGATTTGATTCAGAAGATGGGAAATAAATCTGAGGCCAGAAAGACGATGATTGAAGCTGGCATTCCCGTTGTACCCGGAACGAAAGAACCGGTGCATGAGGCACAGGAGGCTCTGGAAAAAGCAAAAGAAATCGGTTTTCCGGTTATGATCAAAGCTTCTTCCGGCGGCGGCGGAAAAGGCATGCGTGTTTCAGAGAGTGAAGAAGATTTTATGGATAACTTCAATATGGCGCAGAGTGAGTCTGTCAATGCATTTGCAGATGATACGATGTATCTTGAGCGTTATGTGCAGCGTCCTCGTCACGTGGAAGTGCAGATTATGGCAGATAAATTCGGAAATGTCGTGCATCTGGGAGAGCGTGACTGCTCCATTCAGCGTCGTCATCAGAAAATGATTGAGGAATCTCCTTGCTGTGCGATTTCCGAAGAACTTCGTCAGAAAATGGGAGAGACGGCTGTGCGTGCCGCGAAGGCAGTGGGCTATGAGAATGCCGGAACGATTGAATTTTTGCTGGATAAATCCGGGGAATTCTTTTTCATGGAGATGAACACAAGAATCCAGGTAGAGCATCCTGTAACGGAGTGGGTGTCAGGTGTAGATTTGATCAAAGAACAGATTCGTGTGGCAGCAGGGATGCCTCTAAGTGTTTCTCAGGATGAAATTCAAATCACGGGCCATGCAATTGAGTGCCGCATCAATGCGGAGGATGCAGATCGTCACTTTATGCCATGCCCGGGAACGATTGAAAATATTCATATTCCCGGAGGAAATGGTGTGCGTGTGGATACGGCTGTGTACAACGGTTATACGATACCGCCGTATTATGATTCCATGATTATGAAGATTATCGTACATGACAGAGACAGAAAGAGTGCGATTGATAAGATGATCAGTACACTGGGAGAACTGGTGATTGAAGGCGTAAAGACAAACATTGATTTCCAGTATGAACTTCTGAATAATGAGGATTTTCAGTCTGGAGATATTACGACACATTTTATTCCGGAACATTATGAGGATATGGAGTGATTCCGGAAAGGCTTAGAGAGATTTCAGGAGGAAAAACATGGCAGATTTAAAGAAATTTTTTAAAAAACCAAATCGACGGGAAGAGACTGCGAATACGGCGTCTGTACCGGAAGGTCTGTGGATCAAGTGTCCGAAATGTGGAGAGACCGTTTATAAAGAGGATGTTGTGGCGAATGCCTACGTCTGCCCGAAATGTCATGGATTTTTCCGAATGAAGGCAAAGACGAGAATTCGTCAGATTGCGGATGCGGATTCGTTTCAGGAGTGGTTTTGCGGCATGGAGACAGCCAATCCACTGAATTATCCGGATTATCCACAAAAAGTTGCGCAGCTTCAGGAGAAAACCCATCTGGACGAGGCAGTCTGTATCGGAGAGGCAACGATTTGCGGTGAGCCTGTAGTGCTTGGCGTCTGTGATGCCCGGTTTTTGATGGCAAGTATGGGATATGTTGTGGGTGAGAAAATTACCCGTGCTTTTGAGGAGGCGACAAAGCGCCGTCTTCCGGTTATTTTGTATTGCTGCTCCGGCGGAGCAAGAATGCAGGAGGGAATGGTTTCTCTGATGCAGATGGCAAAGACAGCTTCTGCCATTAAAAAGCATTCCAAAGAGGGACTTTTGTATATTCCTGTGCTGACCGATCCGACAACCGGCGGTGTGACAGCCAGCTTTGCCATGCTTGGCGACATTATTCTGGCGGAGCCGGGGGCTTTGATCGGATTTGCCGGACCGAGAGTCATTGAACAGACAATCGGACAGAAATTGCCGGAAGGTTTTCAGCGAGCAGAATTTCTCGTCGAACATGGAATTATTGATGGAATCGTTGCGCGTGAAGACCAGAAAGAAATGCTTGCATTTTTGGTGAAGCTACATACAAAAAGAGCGGGCTATGCTGCGTTTACCGATGAAAATTCTCTATCTGCTTTCAATTTTTATAAGAAAAAAAAGAAGAAAAAAGCAGCAGAGCCAATGTCGGCCTGGGAGCGTGTGAAGGTGGCAAGAGACAGTCACCGTCCGTCAAGTTTGGATTATATTTATGCGATTTTTGATAATTTTACAGAATTTCATGGAGACAGAGCGTTTCGCGATGACGGAGCAATCGTGGGCGGCGTTGCTCTTTTAGACGGGCAGCCTGTGACGGTTATTGGAATCCAGAAAGGGAAAAATACAAAAGAAAATCTCAAATGCAATTTTGGTATGCCTTCTCCGGAAGGATATCGAAAAGCACTGCGTCTGATGAAACAGGCAGAGAAATTTGGCCGTCCGATTATTAATTTTGTGGATACGCCGGGGGCTTTCTGTGGTATTGAGGCGGAAGAACGCGGACAGGGCGAGGCAATCGCCCGCAATCTGATGGAAATGTCAGATCTGACCGTACCGGTTCTCAGTATTGTGATTGGAGAGGGTGGAAGCGGCGGTGCGCTTGCGCTTGCTGTTGGCAATGAAGTGTGGATGATGGAAAATGCCACGTATTCTATTTTGTCTCCGGAAGGTTTTGCATCTATCCTCTGGAAGGACAGCAAAAAAGCAAAACAGGCAGCTGAGGTGATGAAGATTACTGCAGCGGACTTAAAAGAACTGAAAATTATCGAGAGAGTGATTCCGGAAGAACAGCCTGCCAGCGAAGAAAATCTGGAGGAACTGGCAGAATATATGAAAATCAGCATGAAACAGTTTTTCCGCCGTCAGGAAGGAAAAACACCAGAGGAAATTGCAGCAGAGCGATACGAACGTTTTAGAGGAATGTAGCAGGAGAAGGACATGACAGAGAGAAAACCATTAAAAATAGGAAATCTGATTGCAAAGATTCCGGTGATACAGGGCGGAATGGGTGTGGGGGTAAGCCTTTCCCGTCTGGCTGGAAATGTGGCAGCCTGCGGCGGTGTCGGAGTGATTTCCACCGCACAGATCGGATGGAGAGAGCCTGATTTTTACAAAAATCCCATGGAGGCAAATTTCCGTGCAATCGGAAAAGAGATTCAAAAGGCAAGGGAGATTGCCAAAGGTGCAGGAATTCTGGCAGTGAATATCATGGTGGCGACACAGAAATATGAAGAATATGTCAAGAAGGCTGTGGAGGCAGGGATTGACCTGATTATCTCAGGTGCTGGTTTGCCTGTAGATTTGCCGAAATATGTAGAGGGCACGAAGACAAAGATTGCACCGATTGTATCTTCACTGAAATCGTTGAAAGTTATCTGTAAGATGTGGGACAGAAGATATCATCGAATGCCAGATCTTGTCGTAATCGAGGGACCAAAGGCAGGCGGTCATCTGGGTTTTTCGAAAGAAGAGCTGGAAAGCTTTACGCCGCAGACGTATGATCAGGTGATTTGTGATATCATCGATGAAGTGAAAAATTATGAGCAGAAATATGACTGTAAGATTCCGGTGGCCGTAGCAGGCGGTATTTTTGATCGCACGGATATGGATCATGCACTGGAACTTGGCGCAGATGCCGTGCAGATGGCAACCAGATTTGTCACGACAGAGGAATGTGATGCGAGTGATGCGTTTAAGCAGGCTTATATTGATGCGAAAAAAGAAGACATCTGTATTGTGAAAAGCCCTGTCGGAATGCCGGGAAGAGCCATCCGAAATCCGTTTGTGGAAAAGACTTCAAAAGAAAAATTGCCGATTGAGCACTGTTATCATTGCATTTCCGTATGCAAGCCCGCGCAGATTCCGTATTGCATTACAAATGCGCTGGTGCAGGCGGTGGAAGGCAACGTCGATGATGGTCTGGTCTTTTGCGGGGACAATGTGTGGCGTTGCGAGAAAATAGAAAAGGTATCTGATATTATATTGGAACTTTCTTGAAATACATGAAAAATCATAGTATAATACAGATAAAAGAAGCGGTACCAGGAGGAGATCCTTCTGGTACCTTTTTTCAATAAAAAATATCTGGTGTTTGGAATCATCATAGATATGGTTAGGAGGGTGACTTATGGATAAAATCAGTTTGGTAAAGAGAGAAATACAAAACAGTAAGTATTTGGTATGTCTGCAGGGGATTGGTACCAGTCTTGAGTGTGGATGTAAAGGATACCGGGATCGAAACAAGGCCTATGAGATTGAAGAAAAATACGGTTACTCTCCGGAGGAAATGTTCAATGCAAGCTTTTACAGCACAAGAATTGAACAATTTTATGACTATTTCAAGACCGACATGATCGGAGAGCTTGGAGAGGTGGGCCCTGGAATCCGCGCCTTGAAAGAAATGGAGGACAAAGGATATCTGCAGGCAATCGTAACGAGAGAGCAGTATCATCTGGCAGTCCGTGCAGGCTGTAAGAATGTGGAGGAGCTGCATGGAAATCTGTATCATTATTTCTGTCCGCGCTGCCACCGAGAATATTCCATTGACTATATCAAAGAGAGCAAGGGCGTTCCTCTTTGTGAAAAATGTCGTGTTCCGATCAGACCGGGTGTGTGCCTTGTGGGAGAGATGATTGACAACAGTGTGCTCACAAGAGCGGCTTCTTATGTAAACCGAGCAGATGTACTGCTGATTGTTGGCTGTAACATGGTGGATAATCTTGCTTCTATGGTAAAATATTTCAATGGAAACAAAGTGATTTTAATTCATGAGGAGGAACATTACAGCGATGGACGGGCAGACATTGTGATTCACGGAAAACCATGTGAGGTATTGCCGAAGATTGTGCCGTAAATAGAGTTATATGATAAAATGAGAAAGTACATTGCTGAATTCTTATGGACAATGGATTGCGTTCTGTTGTATAATCATGGTTAGGTTAAAATCAGTTATGATAATAACAGATAAAATACTGTGCCGTTCATCAAAAAATGGGCGGTACACTGGCAATAAGGGAGATTATTATGAGCAAAGTAAGAACAAGATTTGCACCAAGTCCAACCGGACGTATGCATGTAGGAAATCTGAGAACAGCATTGTATGCGTATCTGATCGCAAAGCATGACAAGGGTGATTTCATCCTTCGTATTGAGGATACAGACCAGGAACGCTATGTGGAAGGTGCTGTTGATATTATATACAGAACGCTGGAGAAGACAGGACTGCTTCATGATGAAGGTCCGGATAAAGATGGCGGCGTAGGCCCGTATGTACAGAGTGAGCGTAATGAATCCGGTCTTTATCTGGAATATGCGAAAAAACTGATCGAGAGCGGAGATGCCTATTACTGCTTCTGTGACCAGGAGAGACTTGATACGCTAATCAGCAACATCAACGGCAAGGAGATCCGTATTTATGACAAGCATTGTCTGAAATTAAGCAAGGAAGAGGTTGAGGCAAAGCTGGCAGCAGGAGAGCCTCATGTCATCCGTTTTAATATGCCGACAGAGGGAACCACGACATTCCAGGATGACATTTATGGTGCAATCACCGTTCCAAATGCGGAGCTGGAGGATTTCATTCTGATTAAGACAGACGGATATCCGACTTATAATTTTGCGAACGTCATTGATGATCATCTGATGGGTATTACACATGTGGTTCGCGGAAATGAGTATCTGTCTTCCGCACCGAAATACAACCGTCTGTATGAGGCGTTTGGCTGGGAAGTACCAACTTACGTACACTGTCCGCTGATTACAAATGAGGAGCACCAGAAGTTGTCTAAGCGTTCCGGCCATTCTTCCTATGAAGATCTGGTAGATCAGGGATTTTTGACAGAAGCAATTGTAAACTTTGTGGCATTACTTGGATGGAGCCCACAGGAAAACAGAGAGATTTATTCTCTGGAGGAACTGGTGGAAGCCTTCGATTATCATCACATCAGCAAATCACCGGCTGTATTTGACATGGTGAAGCTGAAATGGATGAACGGCGAGTACATCAAGGCGATGGATTTTGATAAATTCTATGAGATGGCTCTGCCGTATATGAAGCAGGTGCTCAAGAAGGATTATGACTTTAAGAAGATCGCAAATATGGTGAAGACACGTATCGAAATCTTCCCAGATATTCCAGAAATGGTAGACTTCTTTGAGGAGGTACAGGAGTACGATGTTTCCATGTATACACACAAGAAGATGAAGACGAATGCAGAGACTTCTCTTCAGGTACTGACAGAGACTCTTCCTCTTTTGGAGGCGCAGGAAGATTACAGCAACGATGCGCTGTTTGCAACTTTATCTGCATTTGGAAAAGAGAAGGGTTATAAGACTGGCTATATTATGTGGCCGCTTCGTACTGCTTTATCCGGTAAGCAGATGACACCTGCAGGTGCGACAGAAATTATGGAAGTCATTGGCAAAGAAGAGACAGTAAAACGTATCAAGGCTGCCATTGAGAAGATTAACGGATAAATTTTATGAAAAGAAACGAATCTCAAAAACGGGCGATCGCCCACCTGTCAGGACCGATGATGGTTCTGGCAGGCCCCGGTTCGGGGAAAACCTCCGTGATTGTGGAAAGAACTGAATATTTGATCAGACATTATGGGATTGCAGAATCCTCTATTCTTGTTGTGACTTTTTCCAGGGCGGCAGCAAGAGAAATGAAAGAGCGTTTCCTCAAAAAACATAAAACAACGAGAAGTGATGTCACTTTTGGAACCTTTCATGGCGTGTTTTATGGAATACTCAAGCATGCGTATCATCTCAATGCCTCGAACATTATCCGGCCGGAGCAAAAACGCCATTTTCTAAGGGAACTGGCGAATCGATATTGTCCGGATATGAGAGAAGAAAAAGATTTTCTGGAGGATTTGGAGGGGGAGATCAGCCTTGTAAAGGGAAACCGCATTGATCTTGAGCATTATTACTCTGTCCATTGTCCTGACCGTGAATTTCGTGAGATTTACAAAGGCTATGTAAAGCGCTGTGAACAGGAACGGCTGCTTGATTTTGACGATATGCTGGTCAAATGTTATGAATTGCTCTCGCAGCGCGAGGATATTCTGGCTGCATGGCAGCAGAAATTTCAATACATTCTTGTGGATGAATTCCAGGATATCAACCAGCTGCAGTATGATATTGTGAAAATGCTGGCAAGACCGCAGAACAATCTGTTCATTGTTGGGGATGACGATCAGTCGATTTACCATTTTCGCGGAGCAAGACCGGAAATTATGTTGAATTTTCAGAAAGATTATCCCGGCGCACAGATGGTTGTGCTGAATGTGAATTACCGCAGTACGGAAGCAATTTTGCAGAAGGCAGGACTTTTGATTGGTCACAACGAGAAGCGGTTTTCCAAAAAAATATCCACGCCAAATAAAAAAGGTTCGGCGGTAAAGACAGTGGCTTATCAGAATCCTTATGAGGAGGCAGAGGAAATCTGTCGTGAGCTGGTAAAAATGAAAAATGAAGGGAAGGATTTACTGGAGACTGCTGTGTTATCGCGCACCAATATGGAGGCTGCAATACTGGTGGAAAAACTGATGGAGTATCAGATTCCCTTTACGATGCGTGACCGTCTTCCGAATCTGTATGAGCACTGGATTGCCGGAAATATGCTTGCTTATCTTTCGATGGCACAGGGAGATATGAGCCGCAGCAATTTTCTGTCTGTGATGAACCGGCCGAATCGTTATATTTCCAGAGAGGCTGTCTATGAGCCTGTGGTGTCCTTTGAGTCACTTCGCGTATTTTATGAGGACAGAGACTGGATGTGTGACCGCATCGATGAGATGGAAATGCATATCAAGCGGCTTAAAAAGATGTCTCCCTATGCGGGAATGAATTATATCCGTCATGCAATCGGGTATGAGGAATATCTGCGGGAGTATGCATTGTACCGAAAAATCAAGCCGGAAGAATTATATGAAATTTTAGACCGTCTTCAGGAAAGTGCCAGGGAATTTAAGACTTTGGAGGAATGGAAGGAACATATTTGCCGTTACAAAGAGGAGGCCAAACGCCAGCAAAAAGAGCAAAGTGAGAAACGGGAAGGCGTGACGATTGCCACACTCCACAGCTCGAAAGGGCTGGAATTTGACGAGGTCTGGATTATTAATGTAAATGAAGAGGTAATCCCCTATCGAAAGGCTCAGCTGGAATACCAGCTGGAAGAAGAACGAAGGCTGTTCTATGTGGGGATGACTCGTGCACGCAGGAAGCTGCAGCTTTGTTATGTCTACAAACAATACGATAAAAAAATGGAAAAATCACGTTTTCTGGACGAAATCGGGATGTAGGTTTTCTGCAATTCCTGTTTGCCGGGTCGTATGTGTACCGCATTCCTGGTTAACGAAGCAGAATCCCAACGGCAAGGTTGGGGTTGAAGGTTTCCGAACGGCCCCTTTGCACAGGGAAGGTCTTTCATATCAAGTGCGATATCTCCGCTTCCGCTGGCAACCTGTTGATTTTCTTGTCTGGCTGCGCCGCCGATAGATTGCTTTACAAACAAACTCGCACGCGGTGCTCAAACAGTGTTTGCAAAGCAATCGCTATGCTCGCCAAT
>JALFVM010000092.1 GCA_022787145.1 Lachnospiraceae bacterium
CCCGAGGTAAGACACTAATCTTTCGTTCCACAACCTCTTGATTTACAACTTCGGTTTACGTTTACCTTTTGGGCTTTGGTTTGAGTTGCAACCTTACCCGCCTAATCGCCTTATCAAGTTTCTGTACGTAGGCTCAAGAACTTTGCTACCCCACTTCCTTCATCCATACCATTACTGGTATCGACTTGTGGATCACTACACTTGGCGGTAAATACCCGTGACTGGACTTTCACCAGTAAGATTAGTGCCATGCTCGGCACACAACATAGGACCGGACAGGGGTCTGTCCCCTGTCCGGTTATGCCATTCTCTTTTTCCGTCTCTGGAAGTATCTCCACATTTTCACCCTGAATGGCAGTTCATGTCTTTTCGTATTTTCTTCTTTCAGAAAAGCAACCACCAGCATCCCGGCAAATGCCATGACCACACAGATCGCAAGCATGATCTTAAGTCCAAATGTATCCTGCAGCCATCCGCCCAACAGGTTTCCTCCACAGGTTGCTGCACCGGAAGTTATCATACTGAATACCGCCTGCCCTTTGACTCGTTTTTCCGGGGCAATTGTACTGTTTACATAATACACCGCAGCCGGCGTAAACAAGCCAAAGCACATTCCCTGCATCGCACATCCCAGAAATGCCATCGGAAGATTTACCGCAGTCATAAGCACAATCGGTTTTATCACATAAAACAAAGCACTGATTTTCAAGAGCTGAATGCAGTTTCTTTTTCTCAACATCCAGGCAAATAAAAGCATCACCGGCATTTCACTGGCTGCCGAAACAAAGTTGGCAATTCCCAGAAGAGAATCTGTTCCTCCCAGATTTTTTACGATATTTACCATATAGGTACAGGCTGCGGCATTGCTCATATTGGTCAGGCAAAATCCGATCATCAAGGACAACAACACCGGATTTTTCATAACAATCTGCAACATACCCTCTTCTGTATCCAGACGAGGATCTTTTCTCACCGTTCTTCTTTCATTTCCCAGATCTTTCATCACAGAAACCGCCAGCATAAGAAGAGCTGCAAATAATATATAAATATATCCCAGAACACCCGGAAAGAATTTCTCAATAATAAATCCTACCGCCGCCGCACAAAATGCATATGCTATGGATCCGATTCCCCGGGAAAGTCCAAAGTCCAGATAATATCCTCTGTTGATAAATTCCATACCCATCGCACTCAACAACGGAGGCATGCAGTAGTTCAGTGTATTCATGGCCATATATACAGCCATGACCCCCACGATCGGAAGAGGCAGGAAAGTCAGTGCAGCATAAAGCCCCGTCATACAGAGAATCAAAAGCTGAATCATCTTCTTTACTGTCAAAAAAGGAACTGTCTCTGTAATCTGTGCCACAAGCGGCTGGACAGCCATGGAAAGGCACGCAGCCCCTCCTACAACAATTCCTATCAATGTATTAGATAATCCTTTGTACTGAAGGAATACCGCTGCGTAACCTCCCATCGCACAGCTTGTCATCCAATATAAAGCCTGAACAGCAGAATACTGGTGCTTTGTTGGAATATTATTCAACCGTCTCATTTCTCCACTCCCATTCTTCTCCCAGATGTCTCAGAAAACCTACGGGGAATATCACATTTTTTCTTTCTGATGCGAATTATATGATATTTCTTTTGGATTTTCTACTGTCATTTCCTGCAAAATATAGGGTGGATACCGACTTTTTAATGTCACAAAATTGCTATGACTGATATTAAATGATATGGTATACTATATTTACAAATATCAAACCAATGGAGAACATATATGATTGAATATAAACGAATAAAGGATTTTGAATCAGACCAGCTGCAGGAACTTTTTATGTCAGTAGAATGGTTTTCCGGTAACTTTCCCGAAAAACTGCAGACAGCGTTACACAATTCCAGTAAAGTCATTTCCGCATGGGATGGAAATAAGCTGGTAGGCCTTATCAGAGGTCTGGATGACGGTATATGGCAGGCCACCATAGATTGCCTGTTAGTAAATCCGGCCTATCAGGGAAAAGGAATTGCATCGACACTGCTAAAACACCTCTTAAATGAATATTCTAATTTTTTATATGTAGATGTAGTTCCCGATGAAAAGAAAAATGTAAGTTTCTATGAAAAACATGGATTCGAAATCATGGAGGAAGGTACTCCCTTGCAAATCAGGGGAACATCATGGAAAATCGAGACATAATTACGAGTATCCTCCAGATACTCGAAAATAAAAAATCGCATATCTGGAGGAATATTTTTTCCGCATAGAACTATTTTTACTTCGAAAAGCTCTTTCTTAATTTACAACAATTCCCTCTCAATTCTCTCCCTTGCTTCCGGTGCCTGTTTGTTCATTTTCTCCGGGAATCCGAACATGGATACGCAGGCAATATTGTCTCCGCCCACTTTCGGTGCATTGGGTTTCAGCTGTTTATTGGCAAAATCCATCTCCCGCAGCGTCTCAAAAATACCATCAAAGTCCACATCACCTTCACCCATTGCCAGATGCTGGTGAATAGTCACATCGGCTTTTCCTCTTGCATTCAGCCACGGTGGATTTGCGATATATCGGCAGTCCAGAGTCTGGTTAAAGGTGTCTGCAAATAATACATGGGTCAGTTCATCCCCTGCATATTTCAGCATAGAACGGACATCTCCCTTACCTTCATCATAGAAAAATCCATGGGGTGAGGAGTACACATATCCCAGATTCGGAGAACGGAAAGATTTCACCATATCACAGGTCTCATTATTCAGTTCACAGAAATCATACGGATGAGACTGAATTTCCACACGCAGTCCCTCTTTTTCAATAATCGGAAGCAGTTCTTCCATAGAACGGAACCACATACCGTTACAGATCTCTGCCTGATTCGGATCACCGGAAAGCTCCGTGTTGATAACCGGTACTCCCATATTAACTGCAATCTGGATCATTTTCTTCCAGTTTTCCACTGCCATCTTTCTCTGTTCTTCGGTGGGACCGGACCAGCGGTACACTACAATAAAAGAAGAAATCTCCACTCCTGTCTCCCGCAAAGCCTTTCTGTATTCCGCTTCACATTCTTTCGAAAAAAGCGGGTGTTTATAAAACGGATTAATTCTCGGGTGAGGAGACTGTTCAATATACTTATACCCCCAGTCTGCCACCTGATGCACCATCCTGTTAATATCCATCTGTTTTGCCAATACGTCCACATCAAACGCTATCTTCATATTCCGAACCCCCTTTTATTTTAATTAAAGTCCTTTATGCACAATATACTTAAATGTATTTTTCGCACTCAAAACAATCTATAATTATGCGAAATATTTCTGTACGAACTCTCTTGTTACTTCCGCTGCTTTCTTAACATTTTCATCGTGAGTCATTTCATAGTATTCCGGGCGGAATTCTTCAATCGTACATACACCATCAAATCCAATTTCTTTCAGAGCACCTGCAATACCGGAATGATCAACTACGCCTTCGCCCGGCCACAATCTCTTGTCATCTCCGCAGGAACCAAGCGGAAGATCCTCACAATCATTTAAGTGGTAAGCAAAGATTTTCTTTCCGTCAGCGTTTCTCAAATCCTCGAGTTTAGAACACATTTCATGGAAATGGAAGGTATCCACTGTAATACCTACGTTTTCTCTGTCAACAGCTTTTACTACATCATACGCTGTTCCGAACTGATTGATAGAGCAGTTCGGTGCGCCACAGAATTCCAAAGAAATTTTAATATCTTTTCCAACCTTATCAGAAAGATATCTCAGTCTTTCAACAGCCTCTTCTTTAATCTCTGTAATACTCTTATCTTTTACATCAAACTGAGGAACTGTAATCAACATTTTCATGTCGATTGCTTTACATACTTCCATGATAAACTCTGTTTCTTCATCAATTTCTTTCACACCCGCTTCGTCTCTCTGATTGAAGAAAATCAAAGTATTATATGCCCATGGTTTCAGATGATGATTCTTAAACCAGTCAGAAAGTTCCTGTAGTGTATGCTCTTTTAAGTAATCCTTGATGCAGTCAAAACGAATCTCAATATAATCAAAACCATATTTTTCACACGCCTCCAAATCTGCAATCAATGACTGTCCTTTACATTCCAATGCTGTAGCTTCATTAAATCCCAACTTCATATCTGTAATCCTCCCTACGATTTACAATCTATAATTTATTTCCGTCTGTTCCCTATCTTCTTCCTATGAACTTCAAGCTTATACTGCTTATATTTTGCGTGCGCGTTCACGCATTTTGTAAAAAATACTCTTGCAATTATTTATAAAATTCCGGTTTTTCCACTGTAACAACCTTTTCAATATTGCCTGTCTCCTGTGCTTTTACAAGAGCATCTGCGGTCACTGCTGCAAGATATCCATCCCATGTAGTAGGTCCTTCAATAATGCCTTTTTCTGCACAGTCAACCCAGTTCTGAATCTCCGCATCATATGCATCTTTAAACAATACAAAACAATCTGTTGTAATCTCTGAAGAACACTGTGCATTCTTTCTAATCGAAGGCGCCATTGGAGTTCCCATTTTCAGTGCTCCGTCCTCACATACAACTTCACAATTGATATCATATCCGAACTTGCAGTTTACAAAGCATTCCACATCAATACAGATACCACTCTTGGTGCGAAGAAGCATAATCTGAGGATCTTTTAATTCCGAATGAGAATACTTTGTAACCTTTGGCATAATAACCTGAACACTGTCATAATCATCATTTACCAGCCAGTGGCAGAGATCAATCTCGTGGATAACTGTATCATGTACTGCCATCGGTGTATTGTAATTGGTTCCTACCTCAGGATTTCTGTGTGTACAGTGCATCATCAGCGGCTCACCATACTCGCCTGTGGCAATAGCATCCTTAATCTGATTATATCCTTTATGATAACGACGCATAAAACCAAGCTGAATCAGATGTTTTCCTGATGCTTCCTCTGCCTCCATAACTTTCTTACAGTCATCTGCTGTAGTACAAAGAGGTTTTTCACAAAATACTCTTTTTCCTGCTTTGATTGCTTCCAGAAGATCATCACAATGTGCAAATCCTGGAGATACGATCAACACTGCTTCTACATCCGGGTCGTTGATCAGAGCCTTTCCATCTGTGTAAACCTTAGCTCCGCCGGCAATTTCCGCAGCCTTTCTGGCACCTTCTTCAAATACATCTGAAACAGCTACAACTTTTGCTCCCTGTGTTCTCTCTGTGATTCTTTTGATGTGATCTCTTCCCATTCCGCCGCATCCAATAACTCCGACTTTTAACATTTTGCATTACCTCCATACGCTTTTTTCTTACTCTTGCACTGCATTATTATTTTTTTGCGTTCACGTGAACGCCTACGAGATGTTTTTATTTTACCATCATGTTCACGTGAACGCAACTTGGAAAAATCACCAATTTTATTATTTGTTTTTTGAACATATTTTTCTCATATTGTATATTTTGTTTTAATCTCAATATCCGTATACTGGTATTCTTTCTCCGGTACTTCCCCGTTCACAAGAAGCCGGAACAAAATCATAAGCGGCTGATATCCCTGGATATGCGCATTTTGTCCCAGCAGGAAATGAATTCCTCCGTCTTTCAGATACTCAATTTTTCTTGCTCCGAAATCATGCGCGATCACTTTTATCTTCCCGTACTTTCCATGCTTTTTCAGAGCGCGACACAATCCTTCCTCCCCATTGGCTGTCATATAAATTCCGCCAAGCTGCGGGTATTTTTCCAGCAGTTCCTCCACCGCATCACAGGTTTTTTCTATGTCGTCATCTGTATACCTGACTTCCGTCACATGAAGCTCCGGCCAGTTTTCACCAAGTTCAGTCTGAAATCCCTGCACACGCTCATTCAATGCCGTATGCGTCTCATTTCCTGTCAGTACTGCCGCCGTCTGTCCCGGTCTGAGGATTTCCCCCATAAGTCCCGCTGCGGCTTTTCCGCTTTTTATCGCATCCTGTCCTATAAAACAAACCCTGCCGCTTCCCGGTGCATCCGCATTGAAAGTCACGACCGGAATCTCAAATTCCCGGACGAACTGACTGATTTTTTTCTTAATCTCCGGAGTATCCATGGCAATCATAGCAATTCCACTGCATCCTTTTTCCCTGAACTCATCCATGGCGCATAATACTTTTTTTTCGCATACACCGGCAAAAGAATTCACATATACCCGCCCGCCAAGACTCTGCACTTCATCTTTTGCGCTTTCTACACCCTTTAGCAAATCCTGGATAAATGGTGTCTCTTCTGACTGAATGATTACACCTATTTTTACTGCACGTTTTGCCATTGCCAATGCCCGACCTGCCAGATTCGGCTGATATCCCATCTCATCGGCTATTTTCCGAATACGGTCAGCAACTTCCGGTCGTATCCTGCCCCGGTTATTAAGAGCGCGGTCTACGGTTCCCCTGGATACTCCTGCTGCCTCTGCTATTTTCTGCAATGTAACTGCCATGGCTTTCCTCTTCCTTTACGTTTCTGTATTGCTTCATACTTTTCTATACTCATCAGAACTCTTTCCTGAATCAATCACACTATTATCAGAATATAAAATAGGTTATCTTCTGTCAAGAAAGAATTGGTTTATACGGTTGTATATTGTGTTATTAGAAACTGAGCCGTGTCTTTGGCTTAGTTCATACGGTTATGATTGTTCTTTTTGAGTTTTAGGCCGAGTAGTCAAGGAACTGTCGGGAAATAGATAACCACTAGTATAATCCACGTTAATTACTGCACTGTTTCACTGAGAATGTTTTTTCGAGAGTGCAATCGTAAAAACGCAGGCGTAGCGGGCTACGCTGAGGCTTTTACGATTGTGCTATCGGGAAAACAGGCCAGCGAAACATGCGGTTAATTAACGTGGATTATACTAGGGGCAGGATACGACTCATGCGAATCATATCCTGCCCCTATAGTTTTTGTAACACTTTTACAGCAGTTCCCTCTCAATTCTCTCCCTTGCTTCCGGTGCCTGTTTGTTCATTTTCTCCGGGAATCCGAACATGGATACGCATGCAATATTGTCTCCGCCCACTTTCGGTGCATTGGGTTTCAGCTGTTTATTGGCAAAATCCATCTCCCGCAGCGTCTCAAAAATGCCATCGAAGTCCACATCACCTTCACCCATTGCCAGATGCTGGTGGATTGTCACGTCAGACTTTCCTCTCGCATTCAGCCATGGTGGATTTGCGATATAACGGCAGTCCAGGGTCTGGTTAAAGGTGTCTGCAAATAATACATGGGTCAGTTCATCCCCTGCATATTTCAGCATAGAACGGACATCGCCTTTTCCTTCATCATAGAAAAATCCGTGGGGTGAGGAATATACATATCCCAGATTCGGGGAACGGAAAGATTTCACCATATCACAGGTCTCATTATTCAGTTCACAGAAATCATACGGGTGAGACTGAATTTCC
>JALFVM010000130.1 GCA_022787145.1 Lachnospiraceae bacterium
AAAAGTCAATTGCAAAGAGACAGAAGACAATATTGACATCCATGTAGATTATGCATTGGAGATGAATGATGAGCATGTGGCAGATTGTTTTATTGAGGTAAACATTAAGCCGAAGCATGCGCCGGATTTCCATTTATAAAATGATTACAGTGTCAAAAGGTATTCTCCACGTCATGCTTGCATGTAAGTGGAGGTATACCTTATTGACACGCCCCACATGAGCAAGAAATGGGGCGGGGGCTCCATGGATTGCGAATGGGGGCAGGATTGTGGAAGTGCGTAGCACGAAACAATCCGTAGTCAAGGTTTTGACACCTAAATCATTATATGTAAAGAAAACATTTTCGTGTCTGACCTGCGATTTTCAGCAGCAGGAATCCTCTCTCTTCTTACCAGAAACAGCTTACATAAATGATAATCTGCAGTGCCAGTATCAGAGGAATTCCAAATATAAATTTCTTATGTTTTGTTTTATGATGAAACACTCGCATGCCAAACAACGCCCCAAAACTTCCTCCGATTAAAGCACAGCCAATCAGCATATTTTCGCTGATGCGCCACTTTCCCTTCTTCGCTCTGCGCTTATCCTCGCCATACAGAAACAACGTTATGATATTGATAACCGCAATATAAATATTAAAATATTCCATCTTCTTTTGCCCATCCATAAGCATATTTTACAGCTTTATTCCATCCTTTGATTCTTTCCTGTCTGATTTTCTCAGGCAAAGATGGTTCGAATGTCTGATCAATTGCCCAGTTCTTAATGACTTCTTCCTTGTTTGCCCAGTACCCAACTGCCAGACCTGCCAGATATGCAGCACCCATCGCTGTTGTCTCTACGCACTGCGGACGGTTAACAGGTGCATTGATGATATCGGATTGTGTCTGCATCAGAAAATCATTGGCGCTTGCTCCTCCGTCAACCTTTAATGCGGACAATTCGATTCCGGAGTCTGCCTTCATCGCTTCCAGAACGTCATTTACCTGATAAGCCAGAGATTCCAGTGTTGCACGGATAATATGATATTTATTGACACCCCTTGTAATACCTACAATCGTACCTCTTGCGTACTGGTCCCAATGTGGAGCACCAAGTCCGGTAAATGCAGGAACAACATAACAGCCATTCGTATCTTTTACCTTTTTTGCCATATATTCAGAATCCGCTGCGGAATCAATGATTCTTAATTCATCACGAAGCCATTGAATTGCTGCACCGGCAACAAAAATAGAGCCCTCAAGAGCATAATTAACTGTTCCATCAAGTCCCCAGGCAATGGTCGTTACCAGACCATTTTTAGAAAATACCGGTTTCTCACCCGTATTCATCAACAGGAAACAGCCTGTTCCATATGTATTCTTCGCCTCACCTGCTTTGAAACAGGTCTGTCCGAAGAGCGCAGCCTGCTGGTCACCTGCTGCACCTGCGATTGGAATGGAGCCTCCCAGAAAAGAAGATGCTGTATAACCATAAATACAGCTGGATGGTTTTGCTTCCGGAAGCATGGATTTCGGAATCTGAAGTTCTTCAAGGATTTCTTCATCCCAATCCAGAGTATTGATGTTAAAAAGCATTGTACGGGAAGCATTAGAATAATCTGTCACATGAACTTTCCCTTTTGTGAGTTTCCAGATCAGCCATGTCTCAACTGTACCAAATAACAATTCGCCTTTTTCAGCTCTTTCTCTTGCACCTTCTACATTGTCCAGAATCCATTTAATCTTTGTTCCGGAAAAATACGCATCAATCACAAGCCCCGTTTTTTCTCTGAATTTCTCTGTCAAACCTTTCTCCCTCAGGGAATCACAATATTCAGACGTTCTTCTGCACTGCCATACAATCGCATTGTAAACCGGCACTCCAGTATTTTTATCCCACACAATCGCAGTCTCTCTCTGATTGGTGATGCCAATTCCGGCAATGTCATCTGCTGTCGCTCCAATCATGTTCATGGCCTCAACGGCTACACCAAGCTGACTTGCCCAGATTTCATCTGCGTCATGCTCCACCCAGCCGGGATGTGGAAAATACTGTGTAAACTCTCTCTGTGCCACACTGCACATTTCTCCTTTCTCATTGAAGAGAATACACCTGTTGCTGGTCGTCCCCGCATCCAATGCCATTACATATTTTGCCATATTTTTTCCTCCTTCGAACGTTTTGTAATGCCACTGCTGACATCATGTATAAAAACGCATAAATCTCTTGTTTTTACTCATTATATCAGATTCTTTTGTTAGATTCTTGTACATTATGCTATTTTTTGCTGCTGCATTATTTTTTTCACACACTGTCCATTTTTGTTATTGACATATGTTAATAAAATGATATAATAATGTTATCAAAGGAAGGAGGATTTTATGGCACGCCCATCTAAAACACGATTTATATGTAAAATGCCGGCTCACTGCCGCTTCACTACCGAGGGCAATCCGAAAAACGGTATCAATCTTACGATAGAAGAATACGAAACAATCCGACTCATGGATTATCTTGGCATGACGCAAGCGGAATGTTCCAAACAGATGAACGTCAGCCGTGCCACGGTACAGGCACTTTATACAGAGGCACGAAAAAAAATGTCTCGTTTCCTTGTGGAAGGCACTTATATGGAAATCGGCGGAGGTAACTTCCAATTATGCAGCAGTCCGTGTTCCGCAACTTCCTGTTTCCAAAAACAGACGCAGAATAAAAAGAAAGGCAAAGGAGATAAAACAATGAAAATTGCAGTAACTTATGAAAATGGAGAAGTATTTCAGCATTTTGGACACACAGAACAGTTTAAGGTATATGAAGTCGAAGACGGAAAAATCATTTCCTCTGAAATCGTAGACACAAACGGACAGGGACATGGTGCACTGGCAGGCTTTTTATTCAACAGCGGTATTGATGTACTGATCTGCGGCGGTATCGGCGGCGGAGCAAGAAATGCACTGGCTGAGGCCGGCATCCAGCTTTATCCGGGAGCTATGGGAAATGCGGATGCCCAGGTGGAATCCTTCCTGAAAGGCACACTTTCTTATGACCCAGATACGATGTGTAGCCATCACAGTCATGCAGAAGGTCATGTGTGCGGCGACCACGGATGCGGCAGTCATTCCTGCCATTAATACGCAAAAGGGAATCGGCCCCCACCGATTCCCTTAACTTTTCATTTTCGGTTTAAAAATAAGACTTGCCAGATAAGAAAAGATCAGCGCCGCCGAGATTCCCACGGCACTTGCCGTAAATCCTCCCATAAAAAGCCCCATAAATCCATTCTCATCCACAGCTTTTTTTACACCTTCAAATAATACATTTCCAAAACCAAGAAGCGGAACGCTCACACCCGCTCCCGCATATTCCTGCATGGGGCGAAACCATCCGATGGCACTCAGAACCGCCCCGAGGCATACAAGAAGAACCATGACACGCCCCGGCATCAGTTTTGTTCGATCCAGCAGAATCTGTACAAGTGCACAGATCAGGCCTCCCACCCAGAATGCATTGATGTAATTCATCTGATCATTCTCCTTTCTGCAATGCTTCGACTACCACAGCATGTGCAATCCCCGGCACACTCTGTCCCTCGTTAAAACTCACCTTCGACAGCAGTGCCCCCGTGGGCACAAAAAGAACCCGCTTCCATTTTTTCAGTGCGAGCTGCGGTAAAATATACGACGCAAACACGGTGGCAGCACAGCCGCAGCCGCTTCCTCCGGCATGAGTATCCTGTGTCTCCGGATCATAAATCTCCATCCCACAGTCCATATGCTGCGCAGAAATGTCAAAGCCTTTCTCTGACAGCAGGTCAAACAAAATCCTCTGCCCCACACTTCCGAGATCTCCTGTAATGATTTTATCGTAATCTTTCGGAAGCCGGTCAAAATCCATGAGATTCTGGTAAATCGTGTCACAGGCGGCAGGTGCCATGCAGGCGCCCATATTCTGCGAATCCTTGAATCCATAATCTATGATTTTCCCAGTTGTCACACCGGTAATCTTGGCTTTTCCGCCGGAGGTTCCAAGTACACAGGCACCACTTCCCGTGACCGTCCAGGTAGCCGATAAGGGCCTTTGATTCCCATATTCCAGGGGAAATCGAAATTCCTTCTCGGCACTTCCGAAATGGCTGGAGGTCAGTGCCAGCACATGCTCTCCATATCCTGCCGAAACTGCCATCGCCCCCAGAGCCAGCGATTCTCCCATGGTCGAACAAGCTCCGTACAATCCATAAAGAGGGATATTCAAATCTACCACGCCAAAAGACGATGCAATCGACTGTGCCAACAGATCTCCGGCAAACATCATGCGAATATCCCCAGGTAAAAGCCCGGCCTTGCCAATAGCCATCGTTGCCGCCTCTTTCTGAAGGATGCTCTCTGCCTCTTCCCAGCTTTCACATCCAAACATGGGATCCTCTCCGACTGCATCAAAGAATTCTCCCAGAGGCCCTTCTCCCTCCTTCGAGCCAACCACACTGGCGCCACTTAAGATCCGAACGGGTCCGGACAATTCAATGCTTTGTTTTCCTCTTAACTGTCCGCTCATTTTTTGCACCTCCGTAAGACATTTTCCGCAGCCGGTTCGGCACACGGAATCTGTTCTTACTATCTGCATTTTCTCCAAAAATATACGCTTTTTTATCCAAGCGCTACATCAAGGATCATCATAATCGTAAATCCAAATGCAAACAGAATCGTTCCCACATCAGAATGTTCTCCCTCCGCCATCTCCGGCACCAGTTCCTCCACCACGACATAAAGCATGGCACCTGCCGCAAAACTGAGAAGATACGGAAGCAGTGGAATAACAAACGAAGAGGCAAGAATCGTCAGCAGCGCACTGACAGGTTCCACAATCCCCGAAAGAGCCCCATATGTGAAGGCTGTCGTTTTGCTCACTCCTTCAGACCGAAGCGGCAGAGAAATAATCGCTCCCTCCGGAAAATTCTGAATGGCAATTCCAATGGCAAGTGCCATTGCTCCCATCAGCGTGATGCCCGAATCTCCTGCCATGCATCCTGCATAGACAACACCCACAGCCATTCCCTCCGGAATATTATGAAGCGTCACGGCAAGTACCAGCATCGTTGTTTTCTGTAAATGACTTCTCAGGCCCTCCGCCTCCTCACTGTTTCTGTGCAGATGCGGAATTACATGATCCAACAAAAGCAAAAACAGAACACCAAGCCAGAAACCGACTGCCGCAGGGATAAAGGACCATTTTCCCATATTTTCTGACTGCTCCAGTGCAGGAATCAGCAAACTCCACACAGATGCTGCCACCATGACACCAGCTGCAAAACCGCTCAGTGCCTTCTCAACACCAGAATTCATCCTTCCCCGCATAAAAAATACACATGATGCTCCAAGCATTGTTCCCACAAAAGGAATCCATACTCCCCCAAAAATCTCCATTGACATGTTTTCTTTATCCTTTCTGTACTGATTCATAGACTCTGTATTTATTATATTACAAAACAAGCAAAAGAGACCGAAAAATTTTTTCATAAAAAAAACAAAATCGTGTTTGTCTCACGTGCGTTCGACTTGAACGTGTACCGTCAAACAAAAAGGAGAAGCCAGACAGCCACTCCCTCTGTATTCTCACATTAATTGAAACAGCCAGTAAATCAGACCCAATACCCAGGACGTCACAATCCCGTACAAGATCACCGGCCCGGCTATCGTAAAAATCTTACATCCGATTCCCATGACCTGTCCTTCCTTCTGATATTCTATGGCAGATGCTGCCACAGAATTGGCAAATCCAGTAATCGGAACAAGCGAACCGGCTCCCGCGAATTTTGCAAGCTTCGGATAGATATTCAGTCCTGTCAAAATGACACTGGCAAGAATCAAAATCCCCGAACACCAGGCTCCCGCCATTTCTTTATCCAGTCCATATCCTTTCGCGATATTTAAAATCCACTGCCCGATCACACAGATGATACCGCCCACAAGAAAGGCCTTTGCCATATTTTGGGGGAGGCTGTGTACCGGTGTCACTTCTTTTACATACTGCTCATATTTTTTCTGTTCTTCTTTCTGCTGTGCCATAATTCCTCCATGTTTCCCTCGTTCTTTCATCCACTATTTTCTCTCAAAAATATGTTTTTATACATATCAGCGATACATTCCCTGATAGAAATACAGCAGAGAACCACATATTTTCGCAGCCGCAACTGTCACAATAATCAAAGGAACCCCGACTTTAATCTTTAAGCGGCGTATTGCAATCGGAAATACATCCACCATCTCTGCCAATGCCAGAATCCATGCTCCAAGAAACATCCCAGCTCCAAGCCCGTACACGGCAAGCCCGATTTTTCCAACTGCCAGAGAAGGTTCATACAGCTGCAGAACATTGCCGGCGACTGCACCAAGCATCGTAAAATCTTCGTACAGCAAAATCCGATCTGCCGTGTGCGTGATTCCGGCAAATCTCGGTGTAATCCCAAGCCCAATCAGCAGTGCCACCATCCCGCCTGCTGCAATCATCCCTCCGCCAAATCCGACGATGGCCATTCCTATCTGCTGCCACATTCCTGATCCTCCTTACGACAGATTTCCTCGATAATTGTAGTATCCACATCGTCCTCATAAAGACGCATCTGTACCTGCATAGGCGTCGGATCCTGTGTGATTTTCTTTCTTCCAAAATGATTAAAAAAGAACAGCACCCCAAGACCAATCCCCACTGAGTAAGACAGATGAAGAATATTGAATCCTGATGGCTGCTGCCCCATAAACTGGACATAAATCTGATCAAACAGCTTCCCCACATCCACGTCATTGTTAAACGTCATAATAGAAAAAGCTGTTCCAAAAAATGTGATCAGACAAACCAGCGCTGTTTTCAGATAACTGAATACCTTGTGTTCGTGTTTTTCTGCCTCATAAGTAATGATAAAAGTTGGTTCTCCCACATGGGTCACATCCACCGTATGATCTTTTTTCTGTATTTTTTCAATGATATCCGTCACCGTGATCACATAACGTCCCGGCTTTTTCGGATCCATATTCAAAACAGGAAGTGCCCGAAAACGATCCAGCGTCTTGCTGTCACTACAGGCAAGCTGCGCCACATCCTGCAGATATACATGGGGCCTGTGAACTTCCACATTCTTATCCGTCTGAATATACAAAGTCTCGCTCATAAAAAGCCTCCCGAAATTATTCTTCAGGATTTACTATATCCAGAAAATCTCAAAACTATGCGCACACTTGCACTTTTTATACGAGTCCGAGTGTTTTGAGTATATAAAGCCATGCAGTCAAAGTAAACGCACTGAAAAAGGTTGTCAGCATAACTGTGCTGGATGTCAGTGTTCCCTCATGTCCCATATTTTTTGCCATAATATAGCAGCTCACCGTGGTCGCAGAACCAAGCATCACAAGAATCGCTACCAGTTTTTCTCTGGTAAATCCCATATGTACAGCAACAGGCAAGAAGATTGCCGCCAAAACCACCAGCTTAATGAATGTGGCAAGAGCTGCCGGGCGCATCTTTTCTGTCGCCTGTTTCAAGTCAAAAGAAGCGCCCATAGCCATCAGCCCAATCGGTGTTGCAAGAACAGCTACATTTTTCACTGTTTTTTCCAGAATAATCGGCATTGGAATTTTCAGCAATGACCATACCATTCCGGCCAGAATTCCTAAAATAATCGGATTCGTAACAATCCCCTTCAGTGTCTTTCCAACTACCTGACGGCTGATTGGTTCCCGCACAGGTTTCATCACAGAAAGTACCACGACTGCCATTACATTGTATAAAGGAACTGTTCCGATGATCATAAGCGGTGCCATTCCGGCATTTCCGTAAATATTCTGGATGAAAGCAATTCCGAGAATCGCGGCACTGCTTCTATATGCAGCCTGAATAAACTCGCCCTGAATCGTCTTATCTTTTAAAAGATAAGATACAGCAGCGACCGCCAGAATACTGATTAGTGTAGCCAAAAAACAAAACAGTACAAATCTGGTATCCCACACCTCCCAAAAATCCACCGTAGCCAGATCCTGAAAAACAAGCACCGGCAATGCCGCCTTGAAGACAAACTTGTTCATCTTGTTGACAAAGGACTCATCCATTAGTCCTGTTTTTCTGAACAGACCGCCCAATATCATGGTAAAAAAGATGGGCAGCGTCGCATTCAGACTAAAAATTAAATTTTCCATGATTGTTCTCCTCTGTAAAATATCCTTTGCCATTATACAAAATATCTTCTTATTTTTCCAGTCCTATGGATTTTGCATCCTGTTTTTCATTTTCTGAAGAATTGCCTTTTCCTTTCTCGAGACCTGCACCTGGGATATTCCAAGGATACGTGCAATTTCAACCTGCGTCATATCCTGAAAATACCTCATGTAAATCAGACGCCGTTCCTCCGGCTCCAGACTTCCCAACATCTCTTCCAGCAAAAGACGATTCAGCAGACGTTCCTGCCTGTTTTCTGCTTCCGGAATTTTATCCCCCAGACAAATGTCATTTCCATCCCCCTGATAGATTGTTTTCTGCAAAGATTCCACATCGGCAGAGGCATCCAAAGCCATCAAAATATCTTCATAACAGATACCAATTTCCTCTGAAATCTCCAGAAGTGTCGGCTCTCTTCCCATCTGTTTTTCCATCGTTTCCCTTGCCGCATAGACTTTACAGGCAATTTCCTTCATGGAACGACTTACCTTTAATGGACCATCGTCTCGCAAAAAGCGTTTGATTTCACCGGAAATCATCGGAACTGCATATGTAGAAAACTTCACATCAAAAGAAAAATCAAAGTGATCTACCGCCTTAAGAAGTCCAATGCTTCCAATCTGAAACAAATCCTCCAACTCTACCCCGCGATTTACAAAACGCCGTACAATGCTCCACACAAGCCCTACATTTTCTTCAAAAATCGTATCTCTTGCTTTTTTATCTCCCTGGTGTGCTTTTTGAATCAAAGCAAGAGTGGAATCCATCGTTACCTCCCTATATTTTTTTTCATAAACACCGTCGTCCCTTCCCCCGGCCTCGACTCTACCTGAAGTTCGTCCATAAAGGCTTCCATAAAGGCAAACCCCATACCGGAACGCTCTAATTCCGGCTTGGTGGTATACAGCGGCTCCATCGCCTTTTGAATATTTTCCATTCCTTTTCCCCAATCGATCACTTTGATGGAAATACTTCTGTCTTCAATTTTACATTCCAGACGAATCTTATGTACTTCACTCTCATAACCATGAATAATCGCATTGGTAATGGCTTCTGACAAGGCTGTTTTAATATCAGCCACTTCCTCCAGAGTTGGATTTAACTGCGTGCAAAATGCTGCGACCGCTACTCTGGCAAATCCTTCGTTGCTCGGTCGGCCATCAAATTCTATCATCATTTCATTGGTAGCGCCCATAGTATTCTCCTTTCTCAATTAATAGGTTTCGCTCATCGCGATAATTTTATGCATACCTGACAGGCATAGAATTTTTCGAATCCTCTCATTCGCCTTACAGACCTCCACGCAGTTTTTGCGCATTCCCAGTGCACGATACCGGCTCATAATCATTCCAATCCCTGAGCTGTCCATAAACACAGTATCTCCAAAATCAAAAACGATTTTCTTCACATGATTTTCTGCCATAATTTTGTCTGTCGTCTGTTTGACTTCCTCTCCTGTCTCATGATCCAGCTCTGCCGGCATTCTCACATACAGACATGCCCCCTGTAATACATAATTCTGTTCCATTTCAATTCCCCCTTACCTGGTACATCGAATAATAAATAACTGACACATTGACTTGCCTGATTGTTCATCTGCTGCGTTGTCGTCAATCGACGTAGCCACCGCTACGCCTCATTCCTCCGCCTTGCATATGAAACAATCATTCTGCGCCAATATATCAGAAACTTATTATTCGATGTACTAG
>JALFVM010000131.1 GCA_022787145.1 Lachnospiraceae bacterium
AAAAGTCAATTGCAAAGAGACAGAAGACAATATTGACATCCATGTAGATTATGCATTGGAGATGAATGATGAGCATGTGGCAGATTGTTTTATTGAGGTAAACATTAAGCCGAAGCATGCGCCGGATTTCCATTTATAAAAACAAGAAAAAAGAGTCCTGACAGAACATCATCTGCCGGGACTCGATTTTTTTCATTATTTTTTGAAACGGCTGAAGAAGCCTTTTTTCTTTTTAGGAGCTTCCAGAGGTCCTCTCATTCCTTTGACACCAACGATGTAGATACCGCTTACTTCTGCTTTTACTTCCTTTTTTACAGGAATCAGATCAAAAATCTTCTCGTCACAAACGAGGCAGGTAATCTTTGGTCCGACTTTTGCTTTTACGATTGGAAGTTTGGAACGGCGCATCATCTTTGGAGCCTGGTCAATGACCATCTGAGGCAGTCCGGAATCTTTCAGAGGCAGACGTTTTTTGTCAATGATCAACATAGACATTGTCTGTTTTGATGCTTCAATCTGAGCCTGTTGTTCTTCTTGTTTCGCCTGTGCTTTTTTACCCAGAAAATACATGACTACCAAAGCAATAATCAGTATGATCAGGATAATTAATAAAACCATCCAGAGTTTCATGATTTTCCTCCTCAATATTTACCATCTATCGCAATTTATTCTAGCATTGTTTGATTAAAAAGGCAAATAAAAAATTGAATAATCGACCTTTTATGCTATAATGAAAATTACACAGTCGAAACTTGTTTATAAATGACAAATAAATGGAGAAAAAGATGAAGGAAGAAAGAAGAAATATTAGCAGCAGAAGGGAAAATACCCGGGCAACAGGAAGGAATAGACAAGAGTATGCTTCGCTCAGCGAAGAAGAAATCGAGCGAAGAAGGAAGGCAAGAAGTGCCAGAAGAAAACGCGAAGCACAGCGCAGAAGGAGGTTGATACTTCTGGAAATGGCGGCCTGCTGTGTAATCGCTCTGCTTCTGGCTGTTGTCGGTATATCCGCCGTAGTGAAAAGTCATAGCAGCAAAGTAAATCAGGAAAAACAGGTAAAACAGGAAGAACAAAAGGCAGAAACGATACAACAACAAAAAGAAGGAGATTCCAATGTGCTGCAGAAGGCAGAATTGATGGCACAGCAGTATGATTACGACGGTGCCATTGAGCTGCTGAAGAGTCAGTCGGATTTTTCTTCTAATGAGGAGATGCAGACGGCTGTTTCTGAATATGAGAAAACAAAGGAAACGCTGGTGGAAGTCAATCTGGATGAGGTGACGCATGTATTCTACCACTCTCTTGTCGTAGATCCGAAGCGTGGATTTGCGGGAACGCAGGGCGCTCAGTTTAATATGTGGATGACGACAGTCAGTGAGTTCAACAAGATCAATCAGTCTATGTATGACAGAGGGTACGTGCTGATTCGCCTGCGTGACATGGTGAAAGAGACGAAGGATGAGAATGGCAATGTAAAATTTGAAAAAGCCAAAATTATGCTTCCGCCGGACAAAAAAGCATTTGTTCTTTCGCTTGATGATCTGAGCTATTATCACAGCTATGATGGATATGGCATTGCTTCTAAGATGATCCTCGATGAAGAGGGAAAACCAACCTGTGAGTATGTAGATGAGAATGGAGAGACTCTGACAGGGTCTTATGACTGTGTTCCGCTTCTGGATGATTTTATTGAAGAACATCCGGATTTCTCCTACAAAGGTGCAAGGGGGATGATTGCACTGACAGGATATAATGGAATTCTTGGATATCGAACAGATCAAAGCTATGAGGACAGACCGGATGATCTGGATGATGACAAAGTAGAATGGCTAAATGAGCATCCTGATTTTAATCTGGAGACAGAGCGAAAGGAAGCGAAGAAAGTGGCAGATGCCATGAGGGAAGAGGGCTGGGAATTTGCCAGCCACACCTGGGGGCATCAGTACATTGCTGATATCAGTCTGGAGAAGCTTCAGGTGGATACGCAGAAATGGCTGGATAATGTAGCTCCGCTTGTGGGCGGAACCGATACGATTATTTTCGCTCATGGTCAGGATCTTGTAAGTGGAGGCGAATATACTGCTGATAATGAGAAATATAATTATTTGAAGAGTCAGGGCTTCGATTTCTTCTGTAATGTAGACGGTACAAAGTACTGGACACAGATTACGGAGAATTATGTGCGTCAGGGAAGACGAAACCTGGATGGATACCGCATGTATCACAATCCGGATATGGTATCCGATCTGTTTGATGCCTCTGAGGTATTTGACAAGGAACGTCCGACGCCGGTAGCCAGTGAATAACAAAAACCGTTAGGAGGATATTATGAAAAGAAGATTCGTGATGATTTTGTGTGCCATTGGCCTGAGTGTAACGATGGCAGGCTGTGAGCTGCTCCCGTTTGCGGGGGACTTGATAGAGTCAGTCGGCAGCCAGGAATCATCCGCAGATGTCTCTTCGGAACAACAGGATTCTGCCGAGATATCTTTTAACAGCAAGCCTGAGCAAGAGCTGGAAGAAGTCGAAGAGGCATTCCGCGACAAGAAGCCGCAGGGACCTCTTGACAAAGCGAATTTGATGGCACAGCAGTATGATTATGATGGTGCGATTGCATTGCTGAAGGAACAGAAAGATTTTGATTCCAACAGCGAGATGCAGGAGGCTGTCAAAGAATATGAAAGCCAGAAAGCACAGTGTGTGGCATGGCCTGTGGATAAAGTGACACATGTGTTTTACCATACATTGATTTATGATACCGATAAGGCGTTTGACGGAGATTCCGATTCCGGTGGTTACAACCAGGTGATGACAACGGTGGAGGAATTTAAGAAAATTACGCAGTCAATGTATGATAAGGGATTTGTCATGGTTCGGCTCGAGGACATGGCAAAGAAGAATGCAGATGGCGTCATGGAAGTGCAGGACATTATGCTTCCGCCTGGCAAACAGCCGTTTGTCCTTTCTCAGGATGACGTGAGCTATTATCACTATATGGACGGGGACGGAATGGCGAGCAAGCTTGTGCTGGACGAGAATGGTGAAGTAAAAAACGAATATATTGAGGATGACGGAAGCATTTCTGTAGGGGATTACGATATGGTTCCTCTGATTGATTCGTTTGTAAAAGAACATCCTGATTTTTCTTATAAGGGAGCAAAAGGGATCCTTGCATTGACCGGTTACAACGGCGTTTTGGGATACCGGACAGATATGAGTTACAAAACGCAGCCGGAAGATTTGAATGCAGATAAGAAACAATGGCTGGCAGAGCATCCGGATTTTAAGCTGAAAAAAGAACGGGCAGCAGCCAAAAAGGTGGCGGCAGCTATGAAGGAAAACGGATGGGAATTTGCCAGTCACACCTGGGGACACTTAAACGTAGGAGAGATTTCTATGGAACGTCTGAAAACAGATACGCGGAAGTGGAAAAATAATGTGGAGCGTGTAGTTGGAAAGACGGATAAGATTATTTTTGCGTTTGGTGCGGACCTTGCCGGTGTAGAGGGATATGGCGGCAATGAGAAGTTTGAATATCTCAAAAAGCAGGGATTTGATTATTACTGCAATGTAGATTCCAGTCGGTACTGGGTGCAGATTACGGATCAGTATCTGCGCCAGGGGCGCCGCAATCTGGATGGATACCGTATGTATTACAATCCGGATATGCTGGCCGACTTATTTGATGCTTCTGAGGTATTTGACCCCGCGCGTCCGACACCGGTACCTGAAATGTAAAAAACAGGGAAAATCATAAAGAAACAATGAAAAAACGTAAATAACTTTCTTTTTGTGAAAAAGTGTGATATAAACAAAAAGAAAGTTATTTATTGTTTTATAGCCATAATCCAATGGAGGAGTAAGTAATGAAGAAAAAATTATGTATACTGGTGCTTGCTTTGTGTATGACTGCTTCTGTTACCGGCTGTACCAGCAAAAAGGATACAACATCAAACACAGGAGCAGAGACGGAAGAGTCAAAAAATGCTTCCAAAGAAGAGACTGCACAAAATGACAGCCAGGAGGAGTCTGAGGAAGTGACAGAAGATACGAGAATTGTATCCGTAGCTGCCGATCAGATGGATCAGTATATTAAGCTTGGTAAATACAAGGGGCTTGAGCTGCAGGAGGATGTGCAGGATGTTACAGATGCCGATGTAGATACGCAGATTCAGATAAATCTGGCGCAGAATCCTGTGGAAGTGGAAGACGAAAACGCCGAGGTAAAGGACGGCGACGTTGTAAATATTGACTACGAAGGCAAAAAAGACGGTGTGGCTTTTGACGGCGGTTCGGCAGAGGGATTCGATCTGACGATTGGAAGCGGAAGCTTTATTGATGGCTTTGAGGATGGACTGATTGGAGCCAAAAAAGGTGAGACAAGAAATCTGAATCTGACTTTCCCGGAAAATTATCAGGAAGAAGATCTGGCTGGACAGGATGTTGTATTTACCGTTAAGATCAATGCAATCAAGACGACGCCGGAGCTGACAGAGGAATGGGTAAAAGAGAATACGGAGTATGATTCTGTAGAAAAATATAAAGAAGGTGTTCGCAAGGATCTGGAAGAGACAAACAGTGAGACTGCGAAAAACACAGCACTGAGCAATGCGTGGACAACGGTTATGGACAGCAGTGAGGTGGTGAAATATCCGCAGGAGGATGTGGATAAGGCGATGAAACTGTTTGATGACAATTTGAAAGAGTATGCCCAGCAGCAGAATATGGAGCCGGAAGAGTTCTTAGAGACACAGGGGATGACACAAGAACAGTTTGATGAACAGAGTAAGGAATATGCAGAATATACGGTAAAACAAAATCTGATTGTTCAGGCAATCATGGATGCAGAGAAGATGACGCTTGTGGATGAAAGAAGCGAGGAGGCAAAGAAGGAGCTTGCAGCGAACTACAGCGTGGATGATATCTCTGCCCTGGCAGAAGAGTTTGGTCAGGAAACGGTGAATCAGTCAATCGCCCTGACGAGAGTGACTGATTTTATTCTGGATAATGCAAAGGTAACAACTTCCATTAAGACAGATGATGACAAGCAGGGGCTGGCTGTGGAGGAGTCAGAAGACACGCAAGAAGATTCAAATCTGGAAACAGAAGATGCTGAGGAATAAAAATAACTGATAGGAACGTATTTATGGAATATATCGTATTTGATCTGGAATGGAATCAATGTCCGGACGGAAAAAGAAAAGAGGTTGCATGCCTGCCGTTTGAGATTATTGAGATTGGTGCATGGAAGCTGAATGAGCGAAGACAGATAACAGGACAATTTCATACGATTATCAAACCTCAGGTTTATAAGTGGATTCATAATAAGACGAGAGAAGTCATCCATATAGACTATGAGAATTTGAGGGATGGACTTCCTTTTCCGGCGGCAGCCAGAGAATTTCTGGAGTGGTGCGGAGAGGATTACCGCTTTTGTACCTGGGGAGATCTTGATGTTATGGAGCTGCAGCGCAATTTGAAGTATTACAGTATGGAGCAGCTTCTGCCCGGTCCGATTTTTTATTACGATATTCAGAAATTGTTCAGCCGTAATTTTGAAGACGGAAAGAGCAGAAAATCTCTGGAGTATGGGATTGATTATCTGGGACTTCCCAAAAAGGAGGGGTTTCACCGCGCGCTGGAAGATGCGAAATATACGGCGGACGTTTTTCAGAAGCTGGATTCCTATTATCTGGAACATTATTATTCCGTAGATGTCTATCAAAACCCGAAAACGAGAAAAGAGGAGCTGCACCTGTTTTATCCCGAGTATGAGAAATATGTATCCAGGGAGTTTGCAACGAAGGAGGCAGCGATGAGAGACAGGGAGGTGTGCAGCACCAGATGTCCGCTCTGTCATAAAAACGCAAAAAGAAAGATTCGCTGGTTTTCTGCCAATCAAAAGCGCAGCTACAGTCTTTCCTGCTGCGAGACACATGGCTATGTGAAGGGGAAAATCCGCATCAAAAAGACACAGGAGCAGAATTATTACATTGTAAAAACGCTAAAGCCTGTGGACGAAAATGATGCGGAGGAAATCCGAAGAAAGCAGGAGAATATACGTCAGAAAAGAAAACAGCGAAGAAAAATAGAATAGAAAAATATTGACAAAATATGCGATAGAAGTATATTATAACCCTATATATGTACAGACTATGAGGGAGACAGTAGGCTATACGGGAAGCTTCAGCGAGCCGGTGAGGGTGGAAGACCGGTGTGGAACGATAGAGGAATATCACTCCTGAGTTTCTGTTTCCAACGATTTCGGTTCAGTAGAGACAGACGGTTCTTTCCCGTTATCGAAAGGGTATATCGGCGGCGATGCCGCTCGTATGCTGTAACAGGTGGTGAAACGATAGCACTAGGCTCTCGTCCTTTTACGGACGGGAGCTTTTTTGTATCATAGGAAAGTGCTTTGCGTTTCCTGTGATTGTAACTTCTATTTTTATGGATTCAAAAAGGAGGAGACAAACGTGTATCAGAAAGTAGATACCAATTTAAATTTTGTGGAAAGAGAAAAAGAGGTAGAAAAGTTCTGGAAAGAGCATGATATCTTCGAAAAAAGTATGAAAGACCGCGAAGGATGTCCGGAATACACTTTTTATGACGGACCTCCGACAGCCAATGGAAAGCCTCATATCGGACATGTGCTGACACGTGTAATCAAAGATATGATCCCGAGATACCGTACAATGAAGGGCTATAAAGTTCCTCGTAAGGCAGGTTGGGATACACATGGACTTCCTGTTGAGCTTGAGGTAGAGAAGCTTCTCGGACTGGATGGCAAAGATCAGATTGAAGAATATGGTCTGGAGCCATTTATCGATAAATGTAAAGAGAGCGTATGGAAATATAAGGGTATGTGGGAAGATTTCTCAAGTACGGTTGGCTTCTGGGCTGATATGGACAATCCATATGTTACTTATGACAACAATTTCATCGAATCTGAGTGGTGGGCTCTGAAACAGATCTGGGAGAAAGGCCTTCTGTACAAGGGATTCAAAATCGTACCTTACTGCCCACGCTGCGGTACTCCGCTTTCCGCACAGGAAGTCGCACAGGGCTATAAAGATGTAAAAGAGCGTTCCGCAATCGTTCGCTTCAAAGTAAAAGAGGAAGATGCCTACATTCTGGCATGGACAACAACACCATGGACACTTCCTTCCAATATCGGACTTTGTGTCAATCCGGATGAGGAATATGCTAAAGTAAAATGCGCAGATGGATATACTTACTATATGGCATCTGCTTTGCTGGATACGGTACTCGGCAAACATGCAGAGGAAGGAAAGCCGGCTTATGAAGTTCTGGAAACTTACACAGGTAAAGATCTGGAATACAAAGAATATGAGCCTCTGTATCAGTGTGCGGCAGATATTGCTGAAAAACAGCATAAGAAAGCGTTCTACGTTACCTGTGATGGTTATGTAACGCTGACAGACGGTACCGGTGTTGTTCATATCGCTCCTGCGTTTGGTGAGGATGACTCCAAGGTCGGAAAAAAATACAATATGCCGTTTGTTCAGCTTGTTGACGGCAAAGGTAACATGACAGACGATACACCATTTGGCGGTGTGTTTGTAAAGAAAGCGGATCCGATGGTACTTAAAGACCTGGATGAGAGAGGCCTTCTGTTTGATGCTCCGAAATTTGAGCACAGCTACCCGCACTGCTGGAGATGTGATACTCCGCTGATCTACTATGCGAGAGAGTCCTGGTTCATTAAGATGACAGAAGTAAAGGATGATCTGATCGCAAACAACAATACAATCAACTGGATTCCGGAAAGCATCGGAAAAGGACGTTTCGGTGACTGGCTCGAGAATGTACAGGACTGGGGAATCAGCCGTAACCGTTACTGGGGAACTCCGCTGAATATCTGGGAGTGTGAGTGCGGACATCAGCATTCCATCGGAAGTATCGAGGAACTGAAATCCATGTCCGATAACTGTCCGGATGACATTGAGCTTCATCGCCCATATATTGATGAAGTGACGATCCGATGCCCGAAATGCGGCAAGCCGATGCATCGTGTACCGGAGGTAATCGACTGCTGGTTTGACAGTGGTTCTATGCCATTTGCACAGCATCATTATCCATTTGAGAATAAAGATCTGTTCGAGCAGCAGTTCCCGGCAGACTTTATCTCTGAGGCGGTAGACCAGACGCGTGGATGGTTTTACTCTCTGCTTGCGATTTCTACTCTGATTTTCAACAAAGCACCATACAAAAACGTTATTGTGCTTGGTCACGTACAGGATGAGAACGGACAGAAGATGAGCAAGTCCAAGGGAAATGCGGTCGATCCGTTTGAGGCACTGGAGACTTACGGAGCAGATGCAATCCGCTGGTATTTCTACATCAACAGTGCACCGTGGCTTCCAAACCGTTTCCATGGCAAGGCTGTTATGGAAGGACAGCGCAAATTCATGGGAACTTTGTGGAACACTTACGCCTTCTTCGTTCTCTATGCAAACATCGATGAGTTTGATGCTACAAAATATAAACTGGAATATGACAAGCTGCCTGTTATGGACAAATGGATTCTGTCACGTCTGAATTCTACAATCAAGACTGTTGACCAGAACTTAAACGATTACAAGATTCCGGAAAGCGCACGTGCACTTCAGGAGTTTGTCGATGATATGAGTAACTGGTATGTAAGAAGAAGCCGTGAGCGTTTCTGGGCAAAGGGAATGCCACAGGATAAGATCAATGCGTACATGACCTTATATACCGTACTGGTTGAGTTCTGTAAGGCAGCAGCACCGATGGTTCCGTTTATGACAGAAGAAATTTACCAGAATCTGGTGAAGAGTCTGGATGAAAATACTCCGGAAAGCATTCATCTGTGTAACTTCCCGCAGATTCATGAAGAGTGGATCGATAAAGAACTGGAAGAGAAGATGGCGGACCTGATGCAGGTGGTTGTTCTTGGAAGAGCATGCCGAAATACTGCGAACATCAAAAACAGACAGCCTATCGGCGAAATGTATATAAAATCGCCGATTGAGCTCGAAAAAATGTACATTGACATCATTGCGGACGAATTAAATGTGAAAATTGTACAATTTGTCGACGATATTGGCAAATTTATTTCATATACGTTTAAACCACAATTGAAGACAGTTGGCCCAAAATATGGTAAACTATTAAATGGAATTCGTAAGCACTTAAGTGAACTTGACGGAAATGCTGCAATGTCAGAACTGAAGGAACAGGACGCTTTGAAGTTTGAGGTTGACGGCAGTCAAGTCATATTGTCCGAAGAAGACCTGCTGATTGAAACAGCACAGATGGAGAATTTTGTTGCAGAGTCTTATGGAGAAGTATCTGTAATTTTGAATACAAATCTGACGCCTGAGCTGATCGAGGAGGGCTTTGTCCGCGAGATTATCAGCAAAGTTCAGACGATGCGTAAAGAGGCAGACTTTGAAGTGACAGATAAGATTTGTCTTTCTGCAAAGGATAACGACAAAATCCTTGATTTGATAAAAGCTCATGAAGAAGAAATCAAATCTGAGGTTCTTGCGAAAGAAATCATTCTTGGAGAAACAAAGGGCTACGAGAAAGAATGGAACATCAACTCTGAGAAAGTAGTTTTGGGTGTATCCAAATTAAAGTAAAGGAGAGAATGCATGATCAATAAAGAATTCAAAAAAGAGACATTCAAAGAAAGTGTCAAAGAAAATGTAAAGTCTTTATACAGAAAAAACATTGAGGAAGCGACTCCTCAGCAGATTTTCCAGGCAGTGGCATACGCGGTAGAAGATGTAATCATGGATAACTGGATGGCAACACAGGAAGCTTATGAAAAACAGGATCCAAAGATTGTATATTATATGTCCATGGAGTTCTTAATGGGACGTGCACTGGGAAACAACATCATCAACCTGAAAGCAGAGAAAGAAATCCGCGAAGCTTTGGATGAACTGGGATTTGATCTGGATGTCATTGAGGATCAGGAGCCGGACCCGGCACTTGGAAACGGTGGCCTTGGACGTCTTGCAGCATGCTTCCTAGATTCCCTGGCTACTTTGGGATATTGTGCATATGGCTGCGGTATTCGTTACCGTTATGGTATGTTCAAACAGAAAATCGAGAACGGTTATCAGGTAGAGGTTCCGGATAACTGGCTGAAAAATGGTTACCCATTCGAACTGCGTCGTCCTGAGTATGCAAAAGAAGTTCGCTTCGGCGGCTATGTAAAGGTTGTTTATGACCAGAATACACAGACAAACCACTTCGTTCATGAGGGATATCAGTCTGTACTGGCTGTTCCTTACGACATGCCTATCGTTGGATATGGCAACAATGTAGTCAATACCCTTCGCATCTGGGATGCAGAGCCAATCGTAGACTTCCAGCTGGAGTCTTTCGACAAAGGTGATTACAGAAAAGCAGTAGAGCAGGAAAACCTGGCAAAAAATATCGTAGAGGTACTGTATCCGAACGATAACCACTATGCAGGTAAAGAACTTCGTCTGAAACAGCAGTACTTCTTCATTTCTGCAAGTTTACAGGCAGCTATTGCAAAATATAAAAAGAAACATGATGACATTCACAAACTTCCGGAAAAAGCTGTTTTCCAGATGAACGATACACATCCGACCGTTGCTGTTGCAGAGTTGATGAGAATCCTTCTGGATGAAGAGCATCTGGGATGGGATGAAGCATGGGAGATCACAACAAAATGCTGTGCTTACACAAACCATACCATCATGGCTGAGGCTCTGGAAAAATGGCCGATGGAGCTGTTCTCCAGACTGCTTCCTCGTGTATACCAGATCATCGAGGAGATCAACCGTCGTTTCATTATGCAGATTGAGGAGAAATATCCTGGAAATCATGAGAAAGTCCGCAAAATGGCAATCATCTACGATGGACAGGTAAAAATGGCTCACCTTGCCATCGCAGCAGGCTACTCTGTAAACGGTGTTGCAAGACTGCATACAGATATTCTGAAAAAACAGGAATTAAAAGACTTCTATGAGATGATGCCTGAGAAATTCAACAACAAGACAAACGGTATCACACAGAGAAGATTCCTCCTTCACGGAAATCCGATTCTGGCTGACTGGGTGACAGATAAGATTGGTGACGGATGGATCACAGACCTGAGCCAGATCAGCAAATTAAAAGTATATGCGGATGATAAGAAAGCGCAGCAGGAATTCATGAATATCAAATACAAGAACAAACAGCGTCTTGCAAAATATATTCTGGAGCATAACGGAATTGAGGTTGACCCGAACTCTATTTTCGACGTACAGGTTAAGAGACTTCATGAGTACAAACGTCAGCTTCTGAACATTCTGCACGTGATGTATCTGTACAACCAGATCAAGCGCCATCCGGAGATGGATTTCTATCCAAGAACCTTTATCTTTGGTGCAAAGGCTGCGGCTGGTTACAGACGTGCAAAACTGACAATCAAGCTGATCAATGCAGTTGCAGATGTGATTAACAATGACCGTTCGATCAATGGCAAGCTGAAGGTTGTCTTTATTGAGAACTACCGTGTATCCAATGCAGAGATGATCTTTGCAGCAGCAGATGTATCTGAGCAGATTTCTACAGCAAGTAAAGAGGCATCCGGTACCGGTAATATGAAATTCATGCTCAACGGTGCACCGACACTTGGTACGATGGATGGTGCAAACGTAGAGATCGTAGAGGAAGTTGGCGAGGAGAATGCATTTATCTTCGGTCTGTCTTCCGATCAGGTTATCAACTACGAGAACAATGGCGGATACGATCCTACTTACATTTTCAACACCGATCAGGATATCCGTGAGGTACTGATGCAGCTGATCAACGGAACTTACTCCAATGGAGATATGAATATGTTCCGTGAGATTTACGATTCTCTGTTAAATACAAACAGCAGCGACAGAGCAGATACTTACTTTATTCTGGCTGACTTCCGCTCTTATGCAGAGGCTCAGAAGCGCGTAGAGGCTGCTTACAGAGACACAGACAGATGGGCAAAGATGGCTATGCTCAATACAGCATGCAGCGGTAAATTTACTTCCGACAGAACCATCCAGCAGTACGTGGATGAAATCTGGCATCTGGACAAAGTAACCGTGAAATAAGAACAAAAAAGAGTTAAAAAGTGATACCCCTTTTTCAAAAGATCCCTATTTGATGAAATAACAGAAGGCATCTTTTGAAAAAGGGGCTTTTTATACGAAATTTTGCATTAAATAAGAACGTTTTCGTTTGGTTTATATCCTGTTTTGTGCTATAATAGATAGGCACAGGTGTGTCTAATTTAGAGAAAATTTGGATACACTTTAGATAGATTAGGAGGAAAAGCATGAGCGAAAAATATGGAGCAGATCAAATCCAGATTTTAGAAGGACTGGAAGCGGTCAGAAAAAGACCGGGAATGTATATTGGAAGTACCTCCAGCAGAGGTCTTCATCATTTGGTGTATGAAATCGTGGATAACGCTGTAGACGAAGCACTTGCGGGTTTCTGTAATCTGATAGATGTTACCATTAATCCAGATAATTCTGTGACCGTCGTGGATAATGGCCGTGGAATTCCTGTTGGAATCAATCACAAAGCGGGCATTCCGGCCGTGGAAGTTGTATTTACGATTCTTCATGCCGGTGGAAAATTCGGCGGCGGCGGATACAAAGTGTCCGGTGGACTTCACGGTGTAGGTGCGTCCGTAGTAAATGCACTTTCAGAATGGCTGGAGGTCAGAATTTACAGCGAAGGCAAGGTGTATATGCAGCGCTACCAGCGTGGCCATGTATGTAACGCGCTGAAAGTCATTGGAGACTGCGAACCGGAGAAGACGGGAACAACCGTTACTTTTTTGCCGGACAAAGAAATTTTTGAGGAAACGATTTTTGATTTTGATGTATTGAAACAGAGATTCCGTGAAATGGCATTTTTGACAAGAGGTTTGAGAATCCGCATCACAGACGCGCGACTTGAAGAACCGAAAACGAAAGAATTTCATTACGAGGGCGGAATCAAAGAATTTGTGACATATTTAAATCGCAGCAAGACCGAATTATACCCGGATATCATTTACTGTGAGGGAGAAAAAGATGGGGTTGCAGTGGAAGTTGCCATGCAGCACAACGATTCTTACACAGAAAATACGTATGGATTTGTCAATAACATTACGACACCGGAGGGCGGAACGCATGTTGTGGGATTTCGAAATGCGATTACAAAGACATTTAACGATTAT
>JALFVM010000160.1 GCA_022787145.1 Lachnospiraceae bacterium
ATTACAGAGGGAAGCAAATCGTCTTCTTGGATTTACGGCACAGCAAACCTTGGACTATACCCAAAGCCTTTATGAGAAGAAACTGGTGACGTATCCAAGGACGGATAGCCAATATCTTACAGATGATATGGAAGAAAATGCTCTTCTGGTTGTCGGGGCAGTAAATAGTATGTTTCCTGAAATGTCAATAAAGGGTTCAGAACCAGATATAAAGAGACTTTTGAACAGTAAAAAGGTATCAGATCATCATGCAATTATACCAACGGTAGAAATTACAAACATGGATTTAAAAGCACTTCCGGGTGGAGAAAAGGAAATTCTCATGCTGATTGCATCAAAGTTATTATGTGCATCGGAACAGGAATACATATATGAGAGTATTAAGACTGAAATTTCCTGTCATGGAGAACTGTTTACTGCATCTGGAAAGAATGTTCTCCAATATGGATGGAAAGAAGTGGAAGAACGGTTCTTTAAATCATATGGGAAAAATGCAGAAAAGCCAGAAGAGGAGGAAAGTGATTTTCCAGATATAAAAATAGGACAGGTATTTGAATGTGTTGTTGTAAAATTTAGTGAACATTTTACAGCACCGCCGAAACATTATACGGAGGATACGCTCCTTAGTGCCATGGAACACGCTGGAAGTTCGGATACGATAGAAGACGCAGAGAGAAAAGGGCTTGGAACTCCGGCTACCAGGGCAGCGATTATTGAAAAACTGATTGAGAAAGGCTTTGTTGAGCGTAAAAAGAAGCAGATATTACCTACAGCAGATGGAAGAAATCTGATCAGGATTCTTCCGGAAATGATCAAATCACCAAAACTTACAGCAGAATGGGAAAATGATCTGACACTGATTTCCAGAGGCCAGAAAAATGTAGAAGAATTTCTCTTCGAAATTGAAAAAATGGTTACCAAATTGGTAAGTGATAATGGACAGCCAGTGGAAGAATACCAGAAACTATTTTCAGATGGTCGGAAAGAAATTGGAAAATGCCCAAGATGTGGCAATAAGGTTTATGTGGGAAAGAGAAATTATTATTGTTCAGGAAGTGATTGCAGTTTTACTTTATGGAAAAATAACCGATTTTTTGAGAGTCAGGGAAAAATACTTGATGAAGCAACTGTCAGGAAGCTGCTGAGTGAGAAGCAGGTGCATTTCAAAGATCTGGTATCAGAGAAAACAAAAAGGAAGTATGAAGCAACTATAAAGATGGAGGTTTCAGAAACCGGAAATCCAAAGTTTCAGTTGATTTTCCCGGAACGGAAGAAAGGAAAAAAGAATGAAGAATAAAAAAAATATGAGAAGATTTTTGTCGGGATTCTTGGCAATGCTTACAGTGTTATCTACAATTCTATCTCCAATACTGTCCTATGCGGCAGATGTAGTGCCAGAAGAGCCACCGTTATACGAAAAGGTAAAAAATGAACTTGATGCAGATGAGGTGGTAAAAGCAAAAGATCTGGAACTGGAAACAGGCAGTATTTTTGAAGTGGAGAAAGATTTTACCGGACTGGAAATACCAGATGAAAAAAAGGTGAAGATCACTTTCCATGAGGCAAAAAATGAGGAAAAGCAGGACTTTACAACAGATTACGAAGATACATACAAAGCTGTTTATTATGTAGAGCCAGTAAGTGGCCACCCAATTTATCAGATCAATCGTAAGCTGATTGTAAAGGAAGCGGTGGTGCAGGTTGCTGAATCTGAGAATCAGGAATCTGTAAGCAACCAGGAAGATGAGAATGAAGCAGAAGGCGAGGAACCAGCCATAGGCACTGCAGAGAGTGAAGAACCTGTGCAGGATGAGGTAAATGTAGAAATTCCGTCAGAGGATAAAATCTATGAAGAAGTAACTCCGACAGAAATTCCGGTTGAGGAAGAGCCAATAGATACACCAATCCCGGAAAATCCGTCTGAGGAAGTTTCAACAGAAGAACCTGCCATAGATGATAATCCGGATACAGACAGCACATTTGAAGAAATTACAGATACAGATCCGGAAGAAATGCCAGAGGCGACAGACGACTCTTTTACAGATGGAACAGAGAAAACAGAAGATGCAGATGGAAATTATCAGGTAAATATTGTTCGTGGAGAGGAATTTCATATTGAGCTGAACCATGAAGATGGACAGTATCAGCCAGGAGAAACCGTTGTTTTTTCCGGAGATATGCCGCAAGGCAGCTTAATTGCAGTAGGAACAACAAAAGTACAGGCAAACCAGACAGAGAATACAGAAGATTTATTGTATTCTGAGGTGACTTATCACGAAGAATCGGATAAATTCAGTTTTGAAATGCCAGCAGATGACATTGACCTAAGTGTTTCCATGGATCAGGCAGAAAATGGTATCATGTTACTTGCAACCGATACTCCATGGGATGATGCAACAAATATTGAAGCAAATAAATATTACTATTATTCAGATGGCCAGCTTCATCCGTTTGATACAGTTATGGGACAGGGTGGAAATGACAGCTACAAATATGTTCGTTACAAAGCAGGCGGAAAGACTTATACAGTAAATGCGTATTGTATGCAGCACTCCATGCAGTCACCTCCAAGTGGGACAACATATAAAAATATGGTTGAACTGGATGAAGGCGGAGATGATAAATATTTGAGAAAAGCCTTATTCTATGGATATGGCGGTCCAGGATGGGGACATACATTCAATGGATATAATGTAAAATCCATTATGGAAAAATATGGATGCAGTTCTGAGACAAGAGCCATGCAGCATTACCTGGTTGACTATTTATATGATGGCGAATCCGGATTTGGAGGTGCGCTTTCTACAACCGCTAAAAATATGCTGAAAGAGATTAAAGCAGCTCTTGCTAAAATGCCTGATCCGACAGCAATGAAACTTCTTCCAGGACTTTCCGTTAATGCAACGGGAAAGGAAACAGAAAGTTTTACCTGGAAGGCAAATGAAGCATTTACCATTACCATTCATCTGGA
>JALFVM010000172.1 GCA_022787145.1 Lachnospiraceae bacterium
TGGACCGTGTGAGTACTTGGAGTTCCCTTTCTCCTTCCATCAGCGAGCAATCCTTCATTAACAAGTGTATTGCCGATAGATGCTATGGAAATAGTATTTCCAATATTATCTGCCAGAAACATAACTATTTTACGAAGAAGCGTGGCATCGGTAATGCTCTTTTGGTCTCTCCGCTTTTCTCTTTCTAATATATCTCTGACAATAACTGTTGCATATATTCCATCCAAAAGTGACAATGCCCTTTCCTGATCAAGTCCGACGTCAGCAATTCCGGGCATTCCCCCAAAACGCATATATGCATCAAAAACTTCCCGAAGTTCATATTTTTCTCCTTCTTTATCATATGCCGCTTTACGAACCCCCCCCAGCGCACTCTTTGATTCACGCACTTCAAATTCATGAAAATCCAAAAACTCTCCAAATGATAAAGGGAGCATCTTTATTTCAACGCATCGACCGGAAAGATATGTCGAATACTCTGATGATAACAAATATGCATTTGAACCTGTTATATAAATATCACAGTCAAAGTCTACTCTGAAAGAATTAACCGCATCCTCCCAGGCATCTACTCTTTGAATTTCATCAAAAAACAAGTACATTCTCTTTTCGGGAATGATTCTTTCTTTTACATAATGATAAATATCATCAGAAGCCATATCCTTGAAATCATAAGATTCAAAATTCATCTCTATAATCTGATCATCTGTCTTTCCGGTATTTTTTAAATGCTGCACCATAAGCTTTAGTAAACTTGATTTTCCACAACGTCTTATGCCGGTCACAACCTTTACAGGTTCTGTATCCTGAAACCCTATTAATTTATCAAGATATCCGTTTCGATTTTTCAACTCATGATTCTTTATCATGAAACATCCCTCCTGTTGCTATAAGTATAGCACAAACTTTTGAAAAATCAATTTATTCGCACTAAAGTGCATAAATTTTTATTTTTCGACAACTTTTGCATTATAAAGCGAATCATATCCCATAAAAAACAAGGTGTATGTATTGACTTTTCATTTTTGTTCGTCTATACTTAGCATAATCCTAAATTAAATACAGGAACAGTTGAGAGTGAACGAGAGTTCATGAAGGGGTACACCACCACGGGTGTATTTCTTTGTGAACTCTTTTTTGTATCATAGGAAAGTCCTCTGACTTTCCTATGATACAAAAACCCTCCGGGGCTTGCACACTTTGTTATTCCGGAAAGGAGTATTTATGGTTACAGTAAACGGAAAAAGTATAGGATTATCGGAAAATATCACTGTTTCAGAGTATTTGAAACAGAATCAATATCGTCCCGAACGGATTGCCATTGAACTGAATGGAAGTATTCTTCCCAAATCCGCTTATAATTCTACCATATTGAAAGATGGCGATGTGATGGAAATTGTAAGTTTTGTGGGAGGCGGCTGATATGGATAAAGAAAGCTCAAAACATCATACATTTACCAGAGAAGAACTTCTCCATGCATTGAACGAGCGTCATTCACCTGAAACACAACAAAAACTTTCCGATGGAAAGGTAGCCATCGCCGGTCTGGGAGGTCTGGGTTCCAACGTGGCTTTTGCTCTGGCACGGATTGGCGTAGGAATGGGCCGCGGTCACCTGCATCTGATTGATTTTGATGTGGTCGACCTCACCAACCTGAACCGACAGCAATACCTTCTGGAACATGTAGGACTTACCAAAACAGAAGCTTTGAAGTCTGAACTTTTGAGGATTAACCCCTATCTGCATATTCAGACAGACTGTGTCCGAGTTAGGGAAGATAATATCACGTATCTCTTCGATCAGGATGAGATTATCTGTGAAGCTTTCGATGATCCGGAAGCAAAAGCAGTACTTACCAATGGTATTCTGGAACATTTTCCAGGCAAAAAATATATTGCCGCTTCCGGACTTGCCGGATATGAAAGCAGCAATCTGATCCGCACCCGCCGTGTGATGCCGAATTTTTATCTGTGTGGAGACGAAGTCACCGAAGCCAGCTATGGCAAAGGACTGATGGCACCCCGAGCTGCACTTTGCGCCGCCCACGAAGCCAACATGATTACCCGGATTCTTCTGGGAAAGGCAGACGTATGATTCACACTATGTCTCGAGACTGCTTTGTAAGTGCAATTCGAGTACGCTGCGAAGCAATCCTATAATGAACAATTACAAATATTTTCAAAGAAAGAAGGATTTATAATGAAAAACACTGAAGACAAACTGATTCTTGGAGGACATGAATTTACCTCCCGCTTTATCCTGGGATCCGGAAAATTTTCTCTGGATCTTGTAAAGGCCTGCATCGAAAAAGCCGGAACCCAGATTATTACTCTGGCACTGCGTCGTGCAAATGAAGGCGGACTTGCCAATATTCTCGACTATATTCCCGACAATATCACACTTCTCCCCAATACTTCCGGCGCTAGAAATGCTGAGGAAGCAGTTCGGATTGCCCGTCTCTCCCGTGAAGTGGGCTGTGGTGATTTTGTAAAAATTGAAGTCATTCACGACTCCAAGTATTTGCTTCCTGATAATTATGAGACGATCAAGGCGACAGAAATTCTTGCAAAAGAAGGTTTTGTAGTTATGCCTTACATGTATCCGGATCTGAATGCAGCCCGTGACCTTGTCAATGCCGGAGCTGCCTGCGTCATGCCTCTCGGTTCTCCGATCGGTTCCAACAAAGGACTGTGCACAAAAGAATTTATCCAGATTCTTATTGACGAAATAGACCTCCCAATTATCGTGGATGCCGGTATCGGACGCCCTTCTCAAGCATGTGAAGCTATGGAAATGGGAGCCAGTGCAGTAATGGCCAATACAGCGATTGCTACAGCCGGGGACGTTCCTGCCATGGCAGAAGCTTTTAAGAAAGCAATCGAAGCCGGAAGAAGTGCATATCTGTCCGGTCTTGGAAGGACTCTGGATAAAGGTGCCAGTGCATCTTCACCGCTGACCGGATTTTTACAGGACTAATTTACAAGGGAGGCACTTGAAAATGAATGGAAATACAGAAACCCATCAGGATACCCACCTGAATGAGAGCATTTTAAATGAGGAAATCCTGGAGGATCAAAAGAAAAACCGAATCGATCACATGACTTATCTTCCCGGCATGGAAGTTCTGAAGTCAGATGTGATGGATCAGGTAATCACTGCTATGAATGCTTATGACTACGCTCAATATACGGAAGCGGATGTTCGCCGTGCTCTGGCGCATGACAGTCGGACACCGGAAGATTTTAAAGCACTTCTTTCACCGGCTGCCCTTCCTCTTCTGGAGGAAATCGCGCAGACTGCACGGATGGAAACAAGAAAGCATTTCGGCAACAGTGTCTATATGTTTACTCCGCTTTATATAGCAAACTACTGTGAAAATTATTGTATTTACTGCGGATTTAACTGTCACAACAAAATTAACCGTGCACAGTTAAAGCCGGATGAAATTGACAAAGAAATGGCTGCCATTGCCAAATCAGGGCTTCAGGAAATCCTGATCCTGACCGGTGAAAGCCGTGCCAAATCAAATGTAGAATATATCGGAGAAGCATGTAAGATTGCGAGAAAATATTTCCGTGTCATCGGACTGGAAGTTTACCCTATGAATTCCGATGAATATGCATACTTGCACGAATGCGGAGCTGACTATGTAACCGTTTTCCAGGAGACCTACAATTCTGATAAATACGAGACACTTCATCTTGCAGGTCACAAACGAATTTTCCCTTACCGCCTGAACGCCCAGGAACGAGCTCTGAAAGGCGGAATGCGGGGTGTGGGCTTTGCTGCACTTCTGGGGCTGGATGATTTTCGCAAAGATGCCTTTGCTACCGGATATCACGCATACCTTCTACAACGGAAATATCCCCATGCAGAAATCGCATTTTCCATACCAAGACTGCGTCCGATCATCAATAATGATCGAATCAATCCTATGGATGTCCATGAACCGCAGCTTCTGCAGGTTTTGTGTGCTTATCGACTGTTTATGCCATTTGCAAGTATCACCGTATCCACAAGGGAATGCGCACGGGTAAGAGATAATCTGGTAAATATCGCCGCCACCAAGATATCTGCCGGTGTCAGCACCGGAATCGGGGAACACGTAGAAGATCTCGAAGATAAAGGGGACGGACAGTTCGAGATTTCCGACGGACGTTCTGTAGACGAAGTATATCAGGCACTGCTGGAACATGATCTGCAGCCGGTAATGCATGATTACCTGTATGTATGATGGACACTTTACGAAACGATAGCTTGTTTGATACTGTCATAGCTGTCACAAACCGCCACCTCTGTGACCGTCCCTTCACAGAGCAACTGGAACGTGTCTGCAGCCATCACCCCAGGGCACTGATTCTTCGTGAAAAGGATTTACCTGAAAATGAATATGAACTCCTGGCAAAAAATGTACTGGAAATCTGCCGTACCTATGATGTCCCCTGCATTCTCCATACCTAT
>JALFVM010000170.1 GCA_022787145.1 Lachnospiraceae bacterium
CGGACGGGGATTTGATAAAGATATCGAGACTATGTTCGACCGATATTTTTCCAATATTACAGCAGCTGAATTTTTAGCACGCTGTCTGCAGCTTGGCGGAAAAGAGCTCCGCGGAAGAGCGGATGTCGAAGTGGTCATCCCTTATGCCCCCATGTTTCCTATTCTGGTCAGATTCTGGGAGTCCGATGATGAATTTGCGGCTTCCGGAAAATTATTGGTTGATCGCAGCGCCGAACATTATCTGTCCATCGATAGTGCCGGCGGTGCCTGTTCTGCGGTTATTGAGGCAATCCGAAAACTATAAGCGAAGGGATGAACAGGGGCTTCTTTTGCCCTTCACGGTTCATCCCGATCATCCCTATTCCGATGCCAATTGCTTACAATTTATCTTATTGGTCTATATTCTTGCCCCTTCCGTTCTCAACTCTGCAAGCGCTTCTGCATCGCCAGCCAAATCCTCTTTTCCAGAAGCATAATAAGACTTGTGAAAAAGAATGTCCCATTCCAGATATTCGGAAATACATTGAAACTGTCCTCTGATCAAACGATACTGTTCATTATCTGTCGTAGAACCACCCACTACAATGACTCCAACTTTCTTTCCTTTCAGCATCATCCCCTTACAATAACATTTATCAAGAACAAGTTTCATCTGAGCCGTGATTCCCCACCAGTAAACAGGTGTCGCAAAGATTATCACATCTGCATCAACAAGCTTATCAACAATTGTATTCGTATCATCTTTCGCAACACATCCCTTATGGCATTCACATGCACCGCATCCCATGCAAGGCCCTACGTTCAATTTGTATGTATCAATAATTTCAATTTCATTTTTGTCTCTCGCTCCTTCTGCAAAAGCATGAATTGCAGTAACCGTATTTCCTTTTCTAGGGCTTCCATTTAAAACTAAGATTTTCATTGTTATTTTCACTCCTCTTTTCAAATTACAGGGTTTATAGCTGTTTTATTCATTATACTTTGCGGATTTCGTGAAGTCAATCGCACTTCCTTTGTCTCTCTCCAAAACAGGTTCGCGAAAAAAACATTTTCTTTTATGAGGAAGTGTTTTTTGCTGCCCTTCTTTAAGAAAAATCGTTGACTACACATTACGAGAAATTTTACGCTATTAGGAGGAAATGAATGAAAGACATGACATTACGGGAAGTATGCAGTGCCATTGGTGTATCGCGCCGGGCAATCCAGGGATATGAAAAGGAATCTCTGGTTTCTGCAACCGGAAAAAACAACCGCGGCTATCTGCTTTATGATACTGCCGCTCAGGAACGGATAAAAAAAATAAAGCTTTATCAAGATATGGGATTTTCTCTCAAGCAAATCAAACTGATTATTGATGATTCTGGTCCAATTTTAAAGAATGCACTCATTCAACAGCAGGAAAAGCTGAATCAGGAGGTTGAGCAGAAAACAACTATGATCCGTATTATTCAAGAAATGCTGAAAAATCTTTCGTAAAAAGAGGTGGCAGCTTCACTTCCGGTCAACATATCAAAAAGAGACAATGGGGTCAGGTGCCAATGTTAGCAACATAGTGTCAACTTAAGCCAGTTGTACTGGTTTATCTGTTCTTTGCTACGAAAATAACATTTGTAGCAAAGAGCATGTTTCAATAAACATATCAACAATAATTTTAAGTTGACACTATGTTGCTAACATTGGGGTCAGGTACTCAAAAGATGACTGCCGCATTTAAAAAATTCATAAAACTCTCCATTCCGCCGCTTTTATGCGGCATTATTATTTTATTCTACCATGAAGTAACCAAAAAAGACACCTCCCAGATTTTTTTCCTGGAAAGTGTCTCTTATATTCTTCTAGTAAAGCTTTGCGCCTGCTGGAATATGAGAATCTACCATCAAAAGGTGAAGTTTTTCTTTTCCCTCCTCTGTGTGGACTGCGCTAAGCAGCATACCACAAGACTCAATTCCCATCATTGCTCTCGGCGGAAGGTTTGTGATTGCGATCAATGTTTTTCCAACCAGTTCTTCCGGCTCATAAAATTCATGAATACCGCTCAAAATAGTTCTGTCTGTGCCTGTACCATCATCCAAAGTGAACTGAAGAAGCTTTTTGCTCTTCGGTACAGCTGTACATTCTTTTACCTTAACGGCTCTGAAATCAGATTTGCTGAACGTATCAAAATCTACGGAATCTGCGAAAAGCGGCTCAATTTCAACTTTTGAAAAATCAATCTTCTCTTCTGCAGCAGGAGCAGCTGCCTGTGCCGCATTGTTTGCCTCATTCTTTGCAGCACCCTGACTCTTCATTGTCGGGATTTCACATCAATTTAATTTACATTGACGCTTTTTCCTTTAATAAAGCCCTTTTCGGCTCATCAACATTATTATAATAACACTTCTTTGTTGATTACGCCACTAAAATTTGTCGTACCTTTGTAGTATGGCACACATCTTGTCGTACTCAGTCAGCCCCGCCGGACTCTTTCCTAAAATACATCTAATTTGTGTGCTAAATTTTGAATTGCTTCTTGCTTTTTAGTATCGGTAACTTCCGCATAAATATCCATCGTCGTTTCGATGTTTGCGTGTCCCATAATGGACTGAATTACCTTTAAATTTGTTTCATTTTCGCAAAACCTTGAGCAAAAGGTATGTCTCAAATGATGACATGAGAAATGTGGTATTAGCACAGGCTCACGATGTTGTTTGGAAGCCTTCACCACTTCTTCTGCATTGTACGCTTCATATATACGCTTAATTGCCCGATTGACTGATTGTGGATTATGGACATTCCCAAAACGATTCATGAAAATAAATCCTTTCATTCCATCTATCTCGGTTTCGTTAAACCCATTCTCCTTTTGATCTTCCCACTCTGTCTGGAGCGCATCATAAACAGTATCCATCATCGGAATAATGCGTATACCTGCTTCTGTTTTTGGAAGGGATACCGCAAACGAACACATAGGGTGTTCTTTATATTCTCTGCTGTAATAGACTAAGCTGTGATTGATATTGATTATTCGCTTTTCAAAGTCCACATCTTCCCATCTGATTCCGATTGCTTCTCCAATGCGGCACCCTGTTCCCAACAGAAACTTGAAAAACGGTGTCCAATGATAAAATGTAAGACTGTTTTCTACATAGTTGATAAAAGCTCTCTGCTGTTCCACTGTCAAGGCGTGTCTTACACCATGATTTTTGCCCGGTTGTTTCTTGATCTGCGCCATAACTCCATCGCTAGGATTGACTCGAATAATGTTATCACGCACTGCAAGTTGAAATGTCGGGTGAAGGACTGTATGAATTGTTTCCAGCGTATTTATCTGCATTTCTTTTTCCTTCAGCAAGTGCTGGTAAAACTGCAACACATCTGAATACTTCACAGAAGCGATTTTCTTCTTTCCAAATCCTTTTCTGATAAAGCGATCATACATATACTTATAGTTTCTCATAGTCGTTCCTCTAAGCTCTGACTTGGTAGAAATGTACCTGTCAAAAACAAAGTTGACTGTCGAACTACCCGCTGCATACGCATCCAATCCATCCAGCTGATCTTTAATCAACTTTTCTTCCCTCTGTCGCAGCTCCATAATATCCTTAGAATAGATGCTCCGGCGTTTTCCTTCCGGATCAGTGTATGTATAAACATACTTTCCATCACAGCTACGCTGAGTTTCGCCTTTTCTTAAAACCCTTCCTTTGTTATCCTTTCTTGATTTCGCCATCTCTTCTCCCTTCTCAAGGAAAGAGATTTCGTACTAACTACTTAAAGGTTTTTCCATTGCATATTGCATATCAATACCTTTTTGTAGCACCTGCGTTATGGTCATGTCATGTTTGGACGCATATTCTCTAAGTCTTGCGGCTTCTTCCTCTGTCAATTTCAATCCTATTAAAGTCTTTTTAGGATTTTCTGACTTCGGTCTACCTGTTCTCGCCACAACATACACCTCCATCCATTTCATATTCATTATACTTTCAGTTAAACCAAAAGTCAACACATTTTTGGTTATACGAAAAATCTTTCTCAAAACTCCCTCTACCTATTTCACACGAAATGACTCTAGATATTGATCAAATACATCAAGATCAACCAACACCATTCTATCGATCTTCAAAATAGCACCTGCATCTTTCGCAAGAGTCTGAAACTTATTCATTCCCATACTATACATTTCTGCTCCTTCCTTATATCTGACTAATCTTTTTTTGTTAATTGCCTTTGGTATTCTTTGCATCAATAAGTCCTCCTTATTAAGAACACAGTTTTATCTGCTTATAAACAAATAGAATGTGTTTCTACTTATTCATAAGCAGATAAAAACTGCATTACAGGTGGCAGGTCATTACTCTGCCCACATCGGTTTTGCACCGTCATTCAAATTGACCGGATTTCTCCGGAAGTATCATTATCACAGATATGTTTCATCGCCCTGTGCAAATGCTACACATTTTGTCAAATTTTTCTCGCTCCATACCTTTGCTTCAATGTCATGTTTCAACATTCCCTCACTTTCACTCAAAAAGAGCAGGTATCTCTTGGCGAACCTGCCTAGTGGCTCCACATATCCTCACGTCCTGTAAGCAATCAATATTCAATTGTCAAGGTACGCCGCATCCCAATCTGCCCCACTCCTGAAAGGGAAAAGAGTAGCAAGCTATGAAATGCAATCGAACAGTAAATATCAGAAAATTGTTTCTTCTATCTTCTATTCTCAGCTTTTCCAGTTCCATAAGGAACCGGATCAAAATCCAGTATCTTTGTAATCAGTTTTGTTTCCAAACGCCGACGCAAAGTCTCATCCACACAGTAATATGCCTGTCCATATTCATCAAATAGCATTCTTGTGGATAAACTGGTTATGTATCCTTCGTAATGCTTCAGCACTACATTGATTGCTTCCACATCACCCTCTGATGCTGCCTGAATAATATGGAAAGGCAGCAATTCAG
>JALFVM010000085.1 GCA_022787145.1 Lachnospiraceae bacterium
TAAAGGTGGAATAGGGGGTATCGTCGAATGGGATTTGCAATCGGTATAGAAGAAGAAAAACTTCAGGAAAAGGCGATTCGGGGGATTCCGCAGAAAGTTGCAGCAGACTGCTGGTTTACCAGTACCGGTAAGATGATTCCCAAAATGATAAAATATGAGGATGCGGATGGATGCAGGCATTTGCTGAAGAATATAGAAGTGTTAAAAAGTGATAAAAAGTATTATGCGGGGATTCAGATGTACAGGTATGACTGCAGAGCGATTGTGAATGACAGGGTACAATATTTTATTTTGTGCTATCACCCGGACAGTAATGTGTGGGATATGAGAATTCCGTAAGCATCATGGTGCCGGAAAATGACTTTACCGTTTTATTCCTTATTTGGAGCAACGGATAAATTTAACTAATTAGTGAACGAAATGGTGAAAAATAAAACGCAAAAAGAAATTTAGTAGAGTATTATATCATATAAGAATAAAGCAGAGTGTAATTCCGGTAATGCTAAGGCATTCCAGTAGTTCGAAAAGGAGAAAACTATGAAATACTATTGCAATCCAATCAATGTTCCTTATCGTTATCAATTCAATATGGATCTGCGTTCTAATGGGAGAATGCAGATTGACAGGGAAGCGGCAGATCCGTCCATGATTCTGTTTCATAAAAAATATTATATTTTTGTATCTATGAATCTGAGTGTATGGGTATCTGAGGATATGGTGAATTGGGAGGTACACAGGCTTCCGGATAATCTTCCGTTGTATGATTATGCTCCGGATGTAAGGGTCTGCGGTGACTATGTGTACTTCAGCGCTTCAAAAAAAGGAGAAGTATGCAATTACTATAGAACAAAAGACATAATTAACGGACCTTATGAAGAGATTCCAGGTACTTTTGACTTCTGGGATCCCAACCTTTTCTTTGATGATGACGGGAAAGTATATTTTTATTGGGGATGTTCGAATATTACGCCTGTATGGGGCGTGGAATTAGATCCTGCCACCATGCTTCCAAAGGCAGAAAGAATCGAACTTCTGTCCGGCGACGGCTATGAGAGAGGATACGAGAGAATGGGCGTGGATAACTGTGAATTTCCACGCAGTGAAGAAGAAGTGGAGATGATGTTCCAGGCATTTATGAACCGGGGAGGTGTACCGGCAGAGCAGGTGCCGGCACACTATATTCCCCAGATCAGAGGAATGTTTACCAGAAAACCATTTATCGAAGGTCCATGGATGGACAAGTATGAAGGAAAATATTATCTTCAGTATGCCTGTCCAGGTGCGGAGTATAATGTGTATGCAGATGGTGTATACGTATCGGATTCTCCTTTGGGACCATTTACTCTGGCTAAGAACAATCCATATTCTTATCATGCAGGCGGATATATGCCGGGAGCAGGTCATGGCTCTACTATGTGGGACAAGGAAGAAAACCTGTGGCATACAGCCACTATGAGAATCAGTGTGAATCACCAGTTTGAGAGACGTGTGGGAATCTGGCCTGCCGGTTTTGATCAGGATGGAGAACTGTTCTGCAACCAGAATTATGGAGACTGGCCCATCGCTGTGGAAGAAGGAAAAAACGATCCATGGAGAGAGCCGCAATGGTATCTTTTGAATTATGCGAAACCGACCAGCTGTTCTTCTTTTAAGGAAGGAAAGGGCGCAGATCAGGCAGTAAATGAAGATGCTACGACATGGTGGAGAGCAGACAGCACGGAGAGCGGACAATGGCTGGAAGTGGATTTGGAGAAACCAATGGATGTGAGAACGATTCAGATTAATTTTGCGGATGATGCTCTTCCCATTGCTTCTCCCGGAAAAATCCAGGGGAGTGCTACTCAACCCAGATATATTGAAGAAAGAGATCTGTGTACCAGATGGAAGCTGGAAGGCTCTCTGGATGGGAAAGAGTATTTCATCATTGAAGATAAATCTCGGGTCACCACCGATTTGCCACATGATCTGATTGTCAGAGAAGATGGAATTCAGGTCAGATTTGTCCGACTGACAGTGGTGGAGATTCCATATGATGTAACACCATGTATTTCCGGGCTTCGTGTATTTGGTATCGGTACAGGTCAAAAGCCACAGGCACCAGTATTTAAAACCGCAAGAAGCGAAGATCGTCTGGATTTGAAAGTAACGATTGAAGGAACGAAAGATGCGGTGGGATACAATATTCTCTGGGGACATGAAGAGGATAAATTATATCACAGCTATCAGATTTACAGAGATGTGAAGGATGTACAGGAAAACAGGGATGCCGTGATTGAAAAGAGAATCGGGGCACTGGTAAAATCTCAGGAATATTTTGTTCGTATAGATGCCTACAACGAAAATGGAATTACCAAAGGAAAGGTTGTAAAGTTATGAAAGCAATTAATCTGAAAACAGAACATCTGGTAAACCCGTTAGGAATTGATATCAGGAACCCCTATCTTTCGTGGAATTGCTGCGGCGGAAAAAAGCAGACTGCTTATGAGATTGAAGCAATGTCGGAAGGTCAGGTCATTTGGAACAGTGGAAAAGTAGTTTCTGACAGGATGAATGAAATTCTGGGAGTGGATGCGAAGAGCAAACAGCGCATCTCCTGGAAAGTACGGTTATGGGATGAAAATGACACGGAAGGTGAGTGGAGTAAGGAAGCTTTCTTTGAAATGGGCATTCTGGACAGAAGCCAGTTCGTGGCAAAATGGATTAATCCGGAACTTACCTGTGATCCCCAGGTACATAAGCCGGCCAGTTATATGAAGACCTCTTTTTCTGCAGAGACAACAGGAAGAGCCAGATTATATATCACCTGTCATGGTTTATATGAAGCGTATATCAATGGAACAAGAGTGGGTGATTTTGTGCTGGCACCCGGTACTTACACCTATGATAAAAAGCTGGCGTATCAGACTTATGATGTGACAGACCTTGTAAAAGAAGGAGAAAATCAGGTACAGGTCATTCTGGGAGACGGCTGGTATCGCAGCTGCTCCGGTGTTGACGGAGACCGGAATCTTTATGGGGAAGATATTGCCCTGTATTTCCAGTTGGAGATAGAGGGAAGGATTGTCTGTATCTCCGATGAAAACTGGCGGGCTTCTCAGGCGGGACCTATCCGTGAAAATGATATGCAACAGGGAGAAGTTATTGATGCTGCCATAGAAGAAATAAAAGATTACCATGAAGTAAAAGTGGAAAATTTCGGGGTAGAGAATTTTGCCTGCTCAAACTGTGTTCCGATTGCAGAGATGGAGCGTTTTGAAGGAAAAATTATCACAACACCCAATGGAGAGACGGTCATTGATTATGGTCAGAACCTGGCAGGATATGTGGAATTTACAGTCAATGCCCACAAGGGAGAAAAGATTATCCTGACTCACGGGGAATCTCTGGATGAAAACGGTAATTTTACCGCTGAGAATTTCCAGGACAGAAACCGCCATAAAGAGGGAGGAACAGAGCAGAGAGTAATCTACACCTGTAAAGAGGGTGAAAACCATTACAAATCCAGATTCACCATCTGGGGCTTCCGTTATGCAAAAGTAGAGACAGATATTGATTTGTCTTCTGCCAGATTCACTTCCATAGCGGTATACTCTCAGATGGAACAGCTGGGGAGATTTGAATGCTCCAATGCGGATGTGAATAAGTTGGTGGAGAATAGTATCTGGAGCCAGAAATCTAATTTCTGTGACGCACCGACAGATTGCCCTACCAGAGAGCGTGCGGCATGGACAGGAGATATGGGAGTATTCGTAGAGACTGGTATCTTTTTTGAGGACTGCTATTCTGTCATTCGCAAGTGGCTGGGAGAGTGCAGACTGAATCAGCATGCAGACGGGAAGGTTGCTAATATTGCTCCGAAGAACAATGTACCCAGCTTCTTCTCCGGATTGCTGGCAGGTTCTGTCGGTTGGGGAGATGCAAGTATCATTGTGCCATATTCCTTATACAGGAGATATGGAGATAAACGCATTCTGGAAGAAAACTATGAAATGATGCAGAAGTGGTATGGTTTTCTGGAAGGCAGGGCAAAACAGAAACCGGAGGGTTCGGACACAATGCCGTCTGAAAATCCATACAGTAAATATACCATCGAAACCGGTATTGATTATGGCGAATGGTGTGAGCCGGATGTGGAGAGCACCATGGCGATGCGTACACCACAGGGAAAAGTGGCAACTGCTTATTTTGCCCAGTCAGGAAAGATGCTTGCCGAAATCGCTGGAATTCTAGGAAAAGAGGAGGATGCAGCACATTATCGCAGGACTGGAGAACAGGCAGAAAAAGCATTCCATTATATTGCTGCGAAGGATGGAAAAATCCACTCTGACAGACAGGCGGAATATGTGCGGGCTATTTCTTTTGATCTTCTTACGGAAGAGGAGGAAAAGCAGGCAGCAGCAGACTTGAATGAACTGGTGGTAAAGAATAATTATCACTTGAATACAGGATTCTTATCGACCCCTTCACTCTGCCCGGTACTGGCGCAGAATGGTTACCTGGAAACCGCTTACAAACTGTTGCTGCAGGATACGATGCCCAGCTGGCTCTATGCAGTAAAGAAAGGAGCTACCACTATCTGGGAAAACTGGGATGGTATCAATGAGAAGGGCGAGGTAAAAGCTTCCCTGAATCATTATTCTTACGGTGCTGTCTGTGGATGGCTGTTTGCAGGTGTATGCGGCATCAATCTTATTGATGGAAAGATTACCATTCAGCCGCAGCCTCATAAATCTTTGCAGTATGCGAAGGCATCCTATCAGTCACCGGTGGGTGAGATTGTAAGTGGATGGAAATATGAAGGAGATCGGGTGATTTATGAGATAGAGATTCCGTCCAATGGAGAGGCAGAAGTGATTCTGCCGGATGGAAGAAGAGAAGTACTGGCGGCGGGAAGTTATCGTTTATAAATATTGTGTAAAAGGTCCGGATTTGTCCTGTAAAAGGAAATCCGGACCTTTTTGAATTAATGTAACAGATTGTTGTTTGCTGCTTCCAGTAAGGCCAGGGAAAGGCGATAATAAAGCCGTACATTGGGATCTTCCAGATTTTCAGGAATAAGACGTCTGATTTTATCCAAACGTTTCAGCAAACTGCTTCTGTGTATGAACAGTTCTTTTGAGGTTTGGGTAATACTCATTTCATTTTTTAAATACACATCTAAGGTATGAAGGTAGTTTGTATTTCGTTTTCGGTCATATTCTATGACGGTAATCAATCCGTCCGAATACAAAGAAGAAAGAGGAAGGTTCCCAGTACATTCATTAAGCATATATTCCAGAGTATAGTCAGAAAAATAATACAAAATACCTTTTTCAGGATTCAAATGGTATTTCTCCGCTGCATAGTTTGCCTGGAGAAAGTAAAAATTGGCCTGTTCAATCTGGGTGAATTTATTACTGATGCCGGCAGTATAATTCATACGATTCAAAAGTTCCTGAAACAAAACCAGGGTGTTGATGTCGGATTTTGAAGGAAGACGAATGATTCCAAGAATTTCGTCATGGCAGAGTACTGCGTAGACGATTTTGACCATTAGCGTATTCAGGGTAGAATACATGTAATCTTTAGGCATATAACGGCTGTTTCTTTTTTCGCTTAATTTGAAGCAGACCCAACATTCATCCGGATGCAGAGTAAAATGTTCATACTCAGCCGGTGTTAATGGCACATGATTGATAAGGTGCCGCAGTGCTGAAACAGCATCTGATTCTGAGGGGCTGAAACTTTGCAGATATTTCAGAAATGCTTTCTGAAAATAAGTAAAATAATAATCTGACAGGGCAAAATCACTTTCCCTGAAAGAATGATTACTTTCCCCAACGGCAATACAGCCGGTAAAATGTCCCAGCGGATAAAGATTTTTGCAGTAATAACGTATTTGCTTCGTTTCGCTCGTTTCCAGAGATGATATGTAAGGAACTGTGATTGTCCGCTCAATCTGGCATACATTTTTTATATTTTCACTAAACCGAATATCTATAGGCAGTGGAGTATCAGAGATAGTAACTAATTGCTGTTCTTTTTCTGAAGTTTCGATTTTTGCGCGCAGAATGACCTGCAGTGAATGGTCTGTAACAGAGATTTCGTTGTCAAGTATCTGAGCACCAAGTCGGAGAACATTTTGAATATTAAAATCAATCTGATTTTCAATTTCATTACGGAGTGCTGTTTCCCATTCATCGAAACGGTCAAAAATTTTACAGATATCATTAAAAATGGTCAAAAAATCCTGTGGATGTTGAATTTGTAAGATTTGCGCTCCCTGGACAATCCAGTTATGATCCAGTTGATTTCCGATACAGATCAGATAAACGTTTTTGGTGGCCGAAATAGTATTCAGTATATTTGCATATGCAAGGTACAGCTGACCTTCTTCAAGGTTTGTTCCCGCTTCACATAAGAGTGGTCGAGACAAAGATAAGGCTTTATTTTTTGGGCCAAAGCTTCTGGTTTTATATACATCCGGCAGATGGTCTCGGATAATATCTAAATTTAACTTCATAGGATTCCTCTTTTGGGGCAAAGATGTTTCAATGTTACAGATTAAAAATATATCCTTACCTTATTATAAGTGATATGCAAGAAAATATCTATAGATAAGAAAAAAATCATGGAGAGAGTCTACATTTTGTATAGTGATAACGCTATTGTAGTCGCATTTTTATGACCTTAGCAGATATTTTTCTGAATATGGAGTATTTGTAATGAAAAAAGAGGAACAAAAAGGAGACTTCTGCTTATTATAATTTCATCTTAGTGTAGTCTGTAAAAAAGTCAGAAATAATGTTAGTATTTATGTATAAAAAAATCGAAGGAAAGGAAAAAAAATAGTGAAAATGCACAAAGAAGAAAGGAGAAACATAATTATGAGTAAGAAAATTGATGCACGTTTGCCGAAAAAGAATGGGACGGGAGTATATGAAAGCTATGCTGCAATCAGATCACCCTGGGAAAAGCTGGTGAGTTATAAAGATGCTATGCATTACGTCTCCAGATATAATGCGACATTAAGTGCAGCATGTATGCAGGCACTTCGTATTCTGGTTCCGGATTATGCGGAACGTGCACAGGATATGTGTGAGGCAGCATATCAGAAGCTTTATTATCTTATGACAAATTATGGAGCATATGCCATGGATGAGCATAATGTACATCCGTTTTGCCGGGGCAGCTTTGTGGGAGCTCTTACGGGAGACTCAGGGGACGAAGCTTTGCTGATGTGTGGACGCGTACAGGATTTTGGTACATATCGTGCGGAAAAAGAATTGGATGTTTGTGACTGGGATATTGTTGGATCTGAATTATGCCGGGCTACTACGCAGTCTCTGGAAGCTACCAGCAGGGCATGGTCTGAGAAACTTCGCCCCGGAACACAGTTGGAATTTCATATGGTAGAAGCGAAGGGCTGCGGAGACTGCCATTGCCGTATTGTAGCAGAAAGCCGTGAAAAATATCCGATGCCTTCTCATGCACAGTGGGAATGCTTTGGACCTGTTGCAACAGCAGATCAGATTAAGTTTACGGAAGAAAAGGACATGGTCAAAGAGTCGATGGTATTCCGTGAAGAGTGTGATTACACCTTTACAAATGGAACGAATGTAGAGCACGATGACAGCAGTGTTGCGGATCTGATGGGAAGATCGAATGCTGCTGCAGGATATATATTTCCGACAATCAGCAATCTGCTCAGACAGGGAAAACTGGACGAAAAAGTAGTGGATCATGTATTATGGTGTGTTTGCGAAGCTGCCGGAAAAGCAGTTTACGGAGAACATTATTCCAGGGAAGGACTTCGTAACTGGCTTGGTGCACCGGCAGATTTGAATGATGGAAGACTGATGGGCGGACATATCGAAATGTTCCTGCAGGCTCTTCGTGTCCCTTACGAGATTGAAGCGTTTAACAGTGAAGAAGTAGTTTATGTAATTGATCGAAACACTCTTTCTGTATTTGAACCAAAGCTGGCAGATGCTTATGTGGCATACTGGTATGGTATGACCAGAACACTGGTAAATGCACAGTGGTTCCTGACAGAAGAAAAAGAGGGTACTCCTGCTGATAAGCTGCGTATTAAGATTGCAAAGAAAATTGATAAATTCTGTTAATGAGTCTGTTTGGGAAAGGAGCACGTTATGTATAGAAATGTTTATAAATATGACGATATGAAACGCAAAGAACATATGGCTGTAAGAGAAAATGTGGGCTGGTATCTGTGGACACATCAGCTTGTAGAGGTGAAAGGTGAGGATACTGCAGCATTTTTAGATAAGTTGTTTACAAAGCCAATTGCTAATCTGAAAGTAGGAAAAGAACGTTACACTACCATGCTGGATGAGAACGCTGAGATTATTGATGACGTAGTGGTTTTCCGTCTGGAGGAGCAGAGATACTGGGTATCCACATTGTTTGCGACCTATCTGCTTATGTGGATGGGGGCTCACAAAGGAGAATACAAAGTGGAATTTGAGAATGTAACATCACAGTACCATATGTATGCGGTTCAGGGACCAAAATCCAGAGATATGGTAAATGCTCTTGTGAAAAACAATGTGGATGACCTGAAGTTTTTCTCATTTGTGGATAATGAAGTGGATGGTATCCCGGTGATGATTAACCGTGCCGGATTTACCGGAGAGAAGCTTGGATATGAGGTTTATGTATCAGCAGATCAGGCAGAGGTGATGGAACAGAAGCTGAAAGCAGCAGGAGAGCCGCTGGGAGCAGTGGAGGTGACAGAATTCCAGGTAATGGCATGGACACTCCCTACGGAGGCAGGTTTCTATTATATGCGTGATCTTCGACACACCAATCCTTTTGAAGTCGGTCTGGAAAAAGGAATTGACTGGGAAAAAGATTTTATTGGAAAGGAAGCACTTCTGAAAGTCAAAAAAGAGGGAGCCGCAAGAGAAATGGTTGGTTTTACGGTGGATGAGGCGGATATTTATATTCGCAGCAAACACCTTGGCGGTCCAGGAGAAGCCGTATATGTTAATGATGAGGAAGTAGGTCGTGTTTCAAAATTCGTGTACAGTTATGTCCAGGAGAAAAACAATGGATATATTCTTGCCAGAAAAGGTGCGCTGAAGGTTGGGGATCATGTGGATATCCATGGATATGAAGCTGTGATTACAGAAACCAATTTTTTATAAAGAAGGAGTGAAAAGTGTATGATGAATTTTGATCCTGCAGCAATGTCTGCCCAGATTATGAGAAGCTATATTGATGATACCCTTCCATTGGAAGAAATGCTTTATGTAAAAGGAAAAGTGGCAATTGTAACAGGTGGTACTTCCGGTCTTGGATTCTGCGTAGCACAGCGTCTGTGTCAGGGTGGTGCCAAAGTAGTTATTGCAGGAACTACGGAGGTAAAAGGAGAGGCTGCCATCAAACTTTTGAAGGAAAAGAATTATGAAGTGACATTCTGTAAGACAGATGTGAGAAAAGAAGAGGAGGTAAAGCATCTGGTAGATTTTACAGCAGAAACTTATGGCTCTGTTGATATTCTGGTAACCTGCGGCGGTTCTTGGAGTTTTGCCCATGTGTATGATATGCCGGAAGAAGAATTTATGAAGACCATTGATATTAACCTGACAGGTGCATTTCGCTGTGCAAAACATGTCAGCAAGTATATGGTAGAAAATAAGGTTCAGGGTAAAATCGTATTAGTTTCCTCCAACTGTGCTTATGTGTCTCAGCCTGTTTTCGGCGGTTATGCACACTATGTTGCCTCCAAAGGCGGCGTGGTTGCCATGACTCAGGAACTGGCAAAAGAACTGAAGCGTTTCGGTATTATGGTAAATACCGTGGCTCCGGGAGGTATGAAAACGCCGGGGGCTCTCACGAATGGTCCGGTTCGCACCCTTCCTCCGGAAAAACAGATGGAGTTGGGACAGGAACTTATGGTTGCCGGAGTTGATGGAATTCCAACGGCAGACAGCGTTGCTATCGTAATTTATGGTATGTGTACCAGAATGGCAGATGGGGTCACAGGAGAATGTATTGTAGCAGATGGCGGAATGATGAGAAATATTGTATCCTTCCAGCCGGCAGTTGCCCAGTATCCGCCAGCAGAATGAAATTGCAATACATGTGGTTATGAAGGACGTAGTCCTGAAGAATTATGAATTATAATAAGATAAGAGCCATGGAGTTTTTCTTCCATGGCTCTTATTAATAAAAAGGAGATGATGTATTACTTTTTGATACCCTGCAGGATGCGATTCAGCTGTTTGATGCTTTCTTCATCAGCACCGCCCTGTTTCAGGAGACTGACCAGAGTCATACGACCCATCATACGCTGCAGTGCCGGGTTGTCTTTTACGGCATCGGCTACGTCTCCGCGCTCAGAAGCTCCTTTTGCCATCATCTGGTCGATGATAGCACCAGCCTGAGGATTTGCCTTGATATCGGCTAATTTGTCATTGATGGAGAAGCATTCCGGATCCAGTTCGTCCGCATCAAACCAGTTGGTAACAGGAGCTCTCTTTACAAAGATATAATCATCATTTGGTTCTGCCACTTTGCGGATAGAGATGGTATCGGTACAATCACCGGCTTTTGCTTCTACCTTATGCTCACCTGCAATCGGTATGGAGAAAGTGAATACGATCCTGCCTTCTTTTGTTTCCGCTTCTTTTCCATCCACAAACAGAGTAACTGCCGGCTGGTTGGAATATACTTTTACTTCTGTCACATCTTCCGCACGGTCCACATAACGGCTTCCGCAGAGATGAACAAAGGCATCTTTTTTGTTCCATGCTGCTTTGTACAGATAGAAAGCATCTTTCTTTGTCTTACGGTCGATGGTTACAAGTCCTTTCTGGTTTTCCCCATGTTTTCCACCTTCATCTCTGCCGTCAGCAGCGAAATCAAAGAGGTTCCACACATGGGTAGCCCATAACCAGGGACGTTCTTCAATCATTTTCAGCATATGTTCATGATATACGGCCTGATAGGTTTCGGTGTAATCCCCTTTCTCCGGTGTCGTGGACTGGTACTTCGGATTGGCATCTGCACCATATTCAGAAAATCCGATGGCTCTGTCCGGATATTTTTCATGGTACTCATCAAAGAATTCATCATTCTGCTCCAGATCACCCAGATACCAGCCAAAGTACAGGTTGTAACTGTTGATATCGGGAATCTCCAGAATCGGACTGTCAATTTCAAGCATAAATACATTTGCCATGGTAGTAGGACGGGTAGCATCCAATTTGTGACAAAGGTCATTTAGCAGATGATGATTTTCCAGCAGATCTTCGTTTACCGGGCTTGCTGCGGTGATTTCATTGGAAAGCCCCCAGCAGATGATAGATGGATGGTTATAGTTCTGTACGATAAGTTCTTCCATCTGGGAAAGGGTATTGGCATGGCCGTCTTTCATGTGCATGGTGATGTACGGAATCTCTGCCCACACAATCAGACCGTTTTCATCACACAGATCATAGAATTCCTGTGCATGCTGGTAATGTGCAAGGCGAAGTGTGGTGGCACCCAGCTCTTTGATAATTTCCATATCTTTTTTGTGGTGTTCCAGTGTCAGTGCATTGCCCACACCTTTAAAATCCTGATGACGGGATACGCCTCGAAGAAGATAGCTGCGGCCATTTAAGAAAAAGCCTTTCTGTGGATCGATTTTGAATTCACGGCATCCGAAGCGTGTGCTTATTTTGTCACCGCTTTCCAAAGCTGCCTGGGCAGTGTACAGGTAAGGATCCTCCACACCATCCCACAGATGTACGTTTTCAATGGTAAATACAGCCATCGCATGCTCATGTTCCACAGGAGTAGTAATGGTTTCTCCGTTCACAGTAAAATCTACAGCAGGAGCAGAGCCAGTTACCCATGCTTCCACGGTTACGGTTGCTATCTTTGCATCCAGATTTACGACAGGAGTAACCTTGATGCCGGGTGTACCGCAGTAATCCAGGGCAAAATGAGTTTCTGGCACGATGATCATGTTGACATTCCGGTATAACCCGCCGTAGAAAGTGAAATCGGCTTTCTGTGGATAAACAGTGGTATTGTCAGCGTTATCCAGAGATACAACAAGAAGGTTGTTGTCCTGAAGCTTTTCGGTAATATCAATACGGAAAGTGGAATAGCCGCCTTCGTGATGGCATACGTTCTCACCGTTGAAATATACGTCGGCAGTCATAGCAGCTCCAAGAAATTCGATATAGACACGATCGGAGTCTTTCTTGTCTGGTTTTGTAAATTCTTTTACATACCAGCAGGTACCCCGATGATAATCATTTCCGCCGTCCTGGCCGTCAATGGCATTCCAGGTGTGGGGGAGTGAAACAGCTTCACCTTCGGCAGCTGCGGCTGAAACCGCATCAACTGCTGTTTTGACAAATTTCCAGTTTTCATTCATGGTTGATAATTTTCTCATATTCGATTCCTTTCTATAATAAGATTCATAAAAGGCACTTGCTACATTGGTAACCAGTGCCTTCTATTCTGTTGGGATAGTATTATTTTCCTTCTGCCTGTGCAGCAGCTTTCTTTGCTGCGATACGTTTCTGAACTTCTACCATATCTGCTTTTGTCAGGTGACAGAATTTCATAGCGATTAAGGTACAGATCCATCCGATGATTGGAAGACCGAACATGACGATCATGGTTACCCAGAAAATACCGGGAGTCAGTGCATCGCCGGGCTGCGGCATGGTTGTGGTATAACCGATCAGGGCTACGGCTCCCGTTGCCATCACAGCGGAGAAAGAAGAAATAACCTTGTCGATTAAGCTGTAGGTACCGGTAATAACAGCAGGTACATAGCGGCCGCTTCGGTCCAATTCGTAATCAATAATATCAGACATAAATGCGGTGCTGGCTGTGGTAACGCACATGTTGGCACCATTTTTTGCCAGAGTCAAAATGACGTAGATAACAGTGAAAACGCCCATTTGAGCAATCTTTGTCGGGTCAATGATAATAAAGAATGCCCACATTACAACACTGATGACGATACAGATGCGTGTCCAGGTCACGATCGTCAACTGGCTGCCATGCTTTCCGGCATATTTTGCACCGATGATGGCGAAGATAATGGAAGGAAGCATACCAACTACGGTAAGAGTGGTTCCAAGTCCCATATTTCCGATAATGATACCATTCATCATGGTAGTAATTATGGACTGGGAAGCAGTCTGCTGTGCGATTTTGTCAGAAGCGGCAGATACTATATAGCACTGAAGCGGACGATTGTTTTTGATAATCGCAATCATATCTTTAAGCTTCAGATTCTCTTTTTTTGTTGTAAGACCGGCAAAGTTCTCTGGTTTATCGTATTCTGATACGCCGATACATACCAGAACAACACCCACTGCGGCAATTGCCAGACAAACCTTACATGCCGCACCTAAAAATTCCGTATTATAGGTACCTCCGAATTTTGGCAGCAATACAACATTCAATGCAATACTTAGAACCATAGGAATGATATAGTTCAATGCGGTGGACCATACACTGATGGTAGGGCGCTGTTTGGGATCGTTGCTGATCAATGGATTGATGGTAAGTGCTGTCATGTTTGCGATGGTGTAGCCAATGACATACACAACATAGCATAGTGTAAATGCTACAATGCCAAGACCTTTTCCGGCTGCCCAGTTGTACATTGCCATCAGAGCCAGGGCTTCAATTGCAAAACCGATAATGATCAGGATACGGATTTTGCCAAAACGGGTATTTACTTTATCGTAGATAAAGGCAAGCATCGGATCTGTGACACCGTCTAATATTCGGGTACAGGTTAAAATTACACCTACAACGGCAGTGGAAATACCGAAACCAATGCTGGCAGCATAGCTTGCCATATTGATCAATGAGTAAATACTCATACCAATAAATGCGTTACACGCAACTAAGATGATTTGCCAGAGCTTGGCACGGCGATACTGTACGCCGTCAATTTCGCTCTGGGTAAGCTTTTTTTCTTTTGCCATAAAAGAATCCTCCCTTTTCTTTCTGCATCTTGCACCGGATGCGTTTCTATCTCTACTATAAATGAAAAAGATTTTGAATATGGTTCGGTTTTTCGTAAAAATGTTATGGAATTTAGCAACATTTTATATTTGAATGAAAAACAGAACATATAAAAGAATTTATGAACACCAAGTTCTGTCCATACATTTTAATATATAGCAAGTAGGCTGAGGCGTACGTGAATGATAAAAGGAGAAAAAAGGTATGAATGGAGAACAGTTCAGAACAGAACAAAAGGAAAGTACAGTCGGCAGTGCAGTGATTACAGTAAATTCTAAACCGTACATAATGATGGCGGGAGAAGTTCATAATTCCAATTCCTCATCTACAGAGGCTATGGAGCCCATATGGCAGAAGGCAAAGAAACTGAACATGAATACTTTGCTGCTTCCGGTAACATGGGAAATGCTGGAGCCGGAGGAAGGGCAGTTTGAATTCCGGTTAGTGGATGGACTTATTGCACAGGCAAGAGAGTGTGAAATGCATATTGTATTTCTCTGGTTCGGAGCATGGAAAAATGCACAGTGTTATTATGCTCCTGCCTGGGTAAAATGCAATCCGGAACGCTTCTGGCGGGCGGAGGTTCAGAAGGGAAAGAAAAAAGTGAATCTGGAGAAATTCCATGGAATGCCATATACGACTCTTTCCAGTCATTGTGAGGAGACGCTGCAGGCAGACAGCAGAGCATTTGCCATGCTTATGAAGCATATAAAAGAAGTGGATGAGAAAGAACACACAGTCATAGCCGTACAGGTGGAAAATGAACCGGGTCTCCAGGGAGCGGCCAGGGAACATTCGGATTATGCGGATGAACTTTTTGGAAAAGAAGTTCCTTCTGCGTTTGTTGCTTATATGAGAGAGAACACAGCAACTATGCGCAAAGATGTAAAAGCTGCTGTGGAACAGGGACAGGAATCAGGAAGCTGGGAAGAAGTGTTTGGAACGGCTGCGGAAGAAATATTCCATACATATTCGGTTGCCGGATATATCGACCGTGTGGCAGAGGCGGGAAAGAAAGAATACAATTTGCCGATGACAGTCAATGCGTGGCTGGACAAGGGGCAGGAGCCGGGAATGTTCCCAAGCGGCGGTCCGGTGGCCAGAATGATGGAAGTATGGAAATACAGAGCACCACATATTGATGTACTTGCGCCGGACATCTATGTACAAAATTTCTGTGAGGTTTGTGAGGAATATACGAAGATGGGAAATCCGCTGTTCATTCCCGAAACGGCGGTACACAGTCACGTGGCACCGCGTCTGGTGTATGTGATCGGTCATCATCATGCCATTGGTTTTGCACCGTTTGGATTTGAAGATATGGGACAGCCGTTCTCTGCTACAGACAGTTATCTGTTCGGAGTGGATACTTCAGATCCGCTGCTTTCTGTACCCCAGGATATCGAAGAGTATGCATGGTACGGACACACTTTGAATTCCATGATGTCGCTTCTGACATCCAGATACGGAACCGGAGAACTGCAGGCAGTCATTAGCGAACAGCCGGAACAGGATATGATGATTTTTGGTCAGTATGGATTTAAGATTCTGATGGCAGTACCATTTATACCGAGAAAGGACGGTGTGTGTCTGGCACTGCAGATTGCAGAAAATGAGTTTTATCTCATTGCCAATGGCTGCATGATTGCTCCGTTTTCAACAAATCCGGAAAAACCTCATGTGGACATCCTGTCTCTGGAAGAGGGAGAATTCCGGGATGGGGTATGGCATATGACCCGCAGACTGAATGGGGATGAAGTGGCATCCATGAGATATGATAAACCGACTCTCTTGAAAATCAAATTATTTTCTTATCAATAAAAAGAAGGGGCTGTCCTGAAAACGTAATTCAGAGACAACCCCTTCCTTATTTTTTATAAGCGTTACGATATTCGGTTGGAGACATACCTGTCATTTTTTGAAAACAGGTATAAAAATAGCTTCGATTACCGAAAGCCAGATGGTCGCTGATTGACTGAATACTCTGTGTTGTTCCGGAAAGCATCAATTTTGCCTGTTCGATTTTTTCCTTTAATATATAATCGTTGACGCTACATCCCATTTCTTTTTTGAACTTATGAGAAAAGTAATATCCTGTGTAACCTGTTCGCTTTGCCAGTTCTTCGATGGAGATGGATTCTGTCAGGTGGCTTTTGATATATTCACAGGAATTGCGGATCAGGTTGGATACGGAAGTGTTCCTTTTTACTTCCTGTACACGGCTCACATAATCATCCAGCATTTCAGCACATAATCTTTCGGTATCTGTTATGGATTTACAGCATTCGATTTTCTGTGCATAGTAATCATTCAGATCATAGCTGATATCCGGAGATAATCCTCCGGTGATGCAGGCTCGGGAGCAGAGGGTCAGCAGTACAATACAATTGTTCTTGTGATAGCGGAGAGAATCCCCGATATCTGCTTTCATACCATAACTGAGCAGATGTGATTTTTGTACAGCTTCCTTATACCGGGGATCCCCATCTGCCAGCAACTTGCAGAACAGCTGTTCATTCATCCAGATTCCGGGATGGGAATTGCTGCTTAAGGAAACGTGATCTGTTTTGGAGGAAGTATTCGAGTTCAGCCAAACCACATCCATGGTACTGATACGCTCCTGATTCAGACAGTAATGAAGCATGACTGAATACTGCGCCAGAATATTGGAGGGTATGGTAGGAATATTTTCAAAAATTTTATGCATGGAAGAACGCAATTTTACGGACAGGTCATAAGAATCCAGCTTTTTACGGAGAATCAGGTGTGTATCCCGGCCGCCAAAGATAGGACCGATCAGATAGATGCTGTCTAATATAGTCCCATCAAAACAAAAACCGGCGATCCAAAGTAAATTGGATTCGGCTTCTAGTATCAAAGGATAGTGTTTTCCGTTCTCCAGATGCTGCAGAATTAAGTTTTTAAACCCGATAAAGTCAAAGAAAGAACCTGAAAACAGATCGTTGGGCCAATCTGTTTTCAGTAGATTAAAATCTGTATCATAATTCCAATAATGCAAATCATAATTACAATTAATCAATTCCATGAAAAAAGACATTCTCTCATTTGTTTCCATAGTTCTTTCCTTTCTTTTTAATTCGTGTGCCTATTTTCTAAATAAAATAGGGAAGCAGAAGCTCTCTGTCGTGTTCGCCGCAGATGCGTATCACAGCTCCCTTCAATAATTCAGGCTTATTGCAGATGGAAAATAGAATAAACTGGCTTAAGGAAGATCGAAGGGCAAGTTTGTCACCCTCCGTGGATTCAAAATATACTTCATGTTCACATTTTCTCACATCCTCAAGAAATTGCTTCAAGTCTATTGTATTTTGAAAAGCAAATGTAAATTCCATAGGCAACCTCCATAAGTTTTATCTCCAACTTCCCAGATAAGCCAGGCTCTCTTTAGGTTTACGTGTCTGGGTGGCGCGATCCACGGCAATCAGACCGAAGGTCATAGAATAACCTTTCTGCCATTCGAAATTATCCATGAGACTCCAGTGGCAGTAGCCTTTTATCGGAAGACCATCCCGGATACAGTTCTGTACACCGGTCAGGGCTTTTTCGATAAATGCCACACGTCTGCTGTCGTCCGCTGTGGCAATTCCGTTTTCTGTTACGATCAGATTCCCCTTAAAATCCTCTGCCACTTTACGAATCACATGTTCCAGTCCTTCCGGATAGAATTCATAGTTCATCTGTGTCATCTCCGCTCCTTCCGGATAGGGAAGTCCTCCATTGGGACCGAATAAAGATCTGGTATAGTTCTGTACGCCCAGGAAATCATCACCCTGAATATAAGGAAGATAATGGGTAAATTCATCGTTCCATTCCTTCTGAGCAAAGGATTCTCCGCCGGCTTTGGCCACCTGCATATCATGAAGACTTAAGGTAAGCCCCACCTGAATCTGAGGTGCCAGTTCTTTGATTACCGATTTGGCAGCCTGATGTGCTTTCATAACAAGGATGTCCCCTTCTCTGGTTCGCATGGAGGTAAAATTCTCTACCTTTTCAACTCCGAAAACTTTTTTATTTTCTTCAGCCACCGCCTGCTGATCTGCCATCATCTTCTGTAAGTTGATACCGACCTGAACGGTGCCGTCAGCATCGTCTTTGCCCGCAGCCGCCTGTGCCATCTGAGCCATCATCTGGCGTTTGTATCTTTCGGCGATTGCGGCAATCTGCAAGCCCATATTTGCCTCGTTGATGGTGCAGACATAATGGAGTTCATCGCCTAATTTTTCAATTACATATCGGGTGTAACGTGCAAAATCTTCCACTGTGCTTTCTGCTTCCCAGCCGCCTTTGCCGATCAGCCAGACCGGGCTGGAAAAATGATGAAGGGTTACCATTGGTTCGATGCCGTTTGCTTTACAGCAGAGGATTACGTCACGATAGTGTTCAATGGCTTCTTCGCAAAATTTGCCTTCTGCCGGTTCGATTCTTGCCCACTCCAGTGAGAATCGATAGGCATTCAATCCTGCGTCTGCCATCAGGCGGATATCCTCTTCGTAACGATTATAGTGGTCAACCGCATCAAGGGACGGCTCCGCATAGCTGGTGTGTACCATATGCTCCATAGCCCAGCAGTCACTGTTAGTGTTATTTCCTTCTACCTGATGGGCTGCAGTTGCTGCACCCAGTAAAAAATCCTGTGGAAAATGTGTCATGTTTTTGACCTCCTTAGTCTGAATACGTTTAAGACTATTATAGAGAAATACAGTAAAAATAGGGTTTTGAAATTAATGAAAATGTTCCGAAAATCGTCAATAAAATGTTTGCTGATTAATTATAGTACATTTTCATGAATTGCAAAACGCTGAAATGGAAAAGAAAGAGTAATATTGCTATGGAGACAATGAAACTCAAAGAAAAGGAAGGTTTATTCAATGAAGAATCAAATGACAAAAAGCGAGGTATTGTTCCGGGAAAAGCCGGTATGGACAGCGATTTTTTCCATGGCAGTGCCTTCCTGTATCACCATACTGGTAATGGTGATTTACAACATGGCCGATATGTTTTTTATTGGACAGTTGGGGGATACTTCGCAGGTGGCTGCGATTTCCGTTGTGAGTCCGGTATTTTCCCTGGTCACAGCTGTTGCTACGATGGTTGGAGTAGGAGGGTGTTCCGTTATTGCGAATGCTACGGGAGCAGGAAGAGCGGATGACGCTAAGACTTATGCCAGTTTGTGCTGTTGGTTTTCCATACTGTTTGGGATTATTGCTGCCCTCATCTTGCTGTTAGGAACGAATCCTATATTAAAGATTTTAGGTGCAAACGAGGAATTTATGAATTATGCAAGTACTTATATGAAAATACTTGCTTTCGGTGCCCCTTTTATGCTGCTGTCAACAGTCCTTGCAACTGTTCTGAGGGGAGATGGCGCAATCAAAGAGGGTTTGATTGGAAATATGGTTGGTACGGTGCTCAACATTATCCTGGATCCGATTTTTATTCTGGTGCTGCACAAAGGAGTAGCAGGAGCCGCTGTAGCTACGGTAATTGGAAATATGGTAAGCAGCATGTTCTACCTGCACTATATTATAAAGAAATCAGCTTTTTTAAGTATTTCTCCACGGGACGCAAAGAGAAAACCGGCGGCTTTGTTACATATTATGGCGATAGGTCTGCCAAATGGCATCAGCAGTATACTGTCCGGTTTTGCATCTACTTTTTCCAATCAGCTGCTGGCAGGTTATGGAACCAATGCGATTGCGGCGATGGCGGCTTCCGGAAAAGCAACCATGATTATTACCATGATTCAGATGGGAATCTGTATGGGAACTCAGCCGTTAATGGCGTACAATTATGGGGCAAAAAATCTGCCCAGACTGAAGGAAATACTGAAGAAGGTAGGAATTCTTACATTTGTTCTGGGTTCTTTCGTCATGCTGGCAAGTTTCTTCGCAAGACATGCGCTGATTAGTATGTTCCTAAAAGATTCCGGCGCAGCGGTAATGGGAGAAAATCTGGTAATATTTCTGATGATTGCCAGTCCTGTTGTAGGATTCTATTATTTAAGTACCAATTTCCTGCAGGCATCAGGAAATGCTCTGGCAGCCACAGTCGTGTCGGTTTTGAGACAGGGAATCCTGTTGATTCCGGGGCTTTATCTGATGGAGCGGCTGATGGGTTTGATAGGAATCGCAGCAGCACATACCATTGCGGATGCATTGTCTGCACTGATTGCAGTGGCAGTCTGCATCTGGCAGTATCGTATTCTTAAGAACACGAAAAATAAAACAATATAAAAGAAAGAGGTAGCAAAATGGCAGTAAAAGCAGTACAGCAGATTATGCTGGGAAGCGTAACGAAGAATGAAAAGCAGGCTCAGGAAACTTTAAAAGAGGTAAAAAAAGTCGGTTATGATGGAATTGAGCTGAATGGTTTTATGATTCGTCCGACTCCCTTTATCGTGCGCATGATGACAAAGATGGCCGGAATGCCTGTGGGAAAAGGCGGCAGTTTTGACTGGGAATCTATGATTCACCAGGCGGGATTGTCCGTTGTCAGTGTGCATGAAGACTTGGGAATGATCAGGAATCAGCCGGATCAAGTAATCGAGGAGGCAAAAAAGTTCGGAACAGACAAAGTTGTTATCACCGGCATGTACCGTTTTGATTATTCTGATAAAAAGGCTGTATTGAATCTGGCTCATGATCTGAACGAGGCCGGCGAAAACCTGAAAAAATCAGGAATTCAGCTTTTGTATCATAATCATAACTGTGAATTCAGAAAAGTGGAAACCGGTAAAACGGCATATGATCTTATCATCGAAGAAACCAATCCGGATTATGTCGGGTTTGAACTGGATTCCTACTGGCCCACGGAGGCGGGTGTGTCTGCCATTCAATTGATGAAGCAGCTGGGAAACCGAATGAGGCTGTATCATATCAATGATCGAGGAACGAGGCTAAAGGGACCATCCATGACACCTATTTTGAAGTCAGACAGTATGGAACTGGGTTATGGGAATATGAACCTGAAAGAATTGGTTGAGCAGGCTTTGCGTGTGGATGTGGATGCCATTATTCTGGAGAGCCATAAAAACTGGGTGGATAAGTCCCCCATTAAGTCGTTACAGATAAGTGCAGAATTCTTACATCGGGAAATGCACTGATCTATAAATAAAAAAACAGGAGGAACAAAAATGGATTTTTCAAGTGTAAAAGGAAAAGTAGTAATCGTAACCGGTGCGAGCAGAGGAATCGGAGAGGCAATCGCAAAGGTTTATGGTGAAAATGGAATGAAGGTAGTGTGTGCAGCCAGAAGTAAAGAACAGGGACAGATTGTAGCAGATGAAATCTGCGCAAAGGGTGGAGATGCCATCTTTGTACAGACGGACTGCGGTGATATCGGTCAGATAAAGGCACTGGTTAATACCGCAGTGGCACATTACGGAAAATTAGATGGAGTGGTAAGTAATGCCGGAATCGGTCAGGGAGGATTTCCGCTGCATGAATATGAAATGGAAGAGTATGATCGGATTTTTGCGTTAAACAGCAAAGGTGTATTTGCAGGTATGAAATATGGTGCTGAAGCTATATTCAAATCTCACAGTGAGGGTGGTTTCCTGATCAATGTGGCTTCCGTGGCGGGAATCGTTCCTCAGCGAGGACAGGCTCTTTATACTGCAACGAAACATGGAGTAATCGGTATGACAAAGTCAGCAGCTTTGGACTATGCTTATTATGGAATTACTGTAAATGCCATTTGTCCTGGTTATACGCGGACCTCCATCTTTGGAAATGCTCCGGAGCAGGCACTGACAATGTTTGCAAAAGACTGTCCGGCAGGCCGTATGGGAAATCCAGAAGAATGTGCATATCTGGCACTGTTTCTGGCAAGTGACATGGCACGCTATATTACAGGAGCGGCGATTCCGGTTGACGGAGCACTGGCGGCAGGACATCAGAATGTTTCGACCTGGAAACATCCGGAAATAAGAGAATAAATAAGCGTTTACTGTTCATTCCGTGACCGGTAATCACGCTTCGAAGGAAATAGAGACATGAAGGAAAAAATATGGTATCATAATGTTACTATTATAAAAGGAGCGATGAAAATGAATTATCAGGAAATACTGGAGCAGGCCAGGGGATGTATTGGTTCTTACTGTAAAGCCTGTAATGTCTGTAATGGAAGAACGTGCCGGAACCAGATTCCGGGGCTGGGTGCAAGCGGTGTATGCAAAATGTCAGGATGAAAAGCAAACATAGAATTGTCGGATAAACAGTGGGTGCCGTTCCAGAACGGAAGACAGAAAGGAACGGCACTGTTATATTCAGGAATGCGCCATGGCATGGCGTTTAATCGCATCAAAGCTTTCAGGGCTGAGTACATGCTCCATCCGGCAGGCATCCCGTACAGCAATCTGTTCGTCTACGCCTAACTGCATCAGCCAGCGCGAAAGAAGCACATGGCGTTCATACATGGTGTCTGCAATTTTCTGTCCCGATTCGGTTAAGGTAATGTGACCGTTGTTGTCCATATTGATATATCCGTTTTCACGGAGATTCTTCATCGCTACACTTACGCTGGGTTTGGAGACTTCCAGTTCAACTGCGATATCAATAGAACGGACATAAGACTGGCGCTGATAAATCATCAATATAGCTTCCAGGTAGTTTTCGGCTGATTCATGTATTTTCAAAACTATCACCTCG
>JALFVM010000099.1 GCA_022787145.1 Lachnospiraceae bacterium
TTATGGGTTTGATATGCAAAACTCCGACCTGGATAAAAAATGTGTAGATGAAGCATTTTCAGAACTTAAGATGCAGTATACCGATATGGAAGATGCCGCAGAAACAATAAAGAATATACCGGGGATGGAAATGTATGCACAGGCAGCGAGATGTTGTCTGCAAAATCAGGAGCTTAGTCATGCGTCAAATGTAGATTAATCAAAAATAAGAGATCATTCTATGTCTGAAAACATCGACTGGATTTATGAGCATGTTCAGAAAGGAAACGAATCTATGCTTATGATTTCGGGCCATAACGGACACGTGGCAAAGAAGAGTACATATACTACATTCATGGGTGAAGAATTGTTTGAAAAATATGGTGATGATTATTGTGTCATTGGCACAGATTTTTATAAAACAGAATGTAATTTGCCTGGAAAAAATGGAAAAAGAATTACACGAAAATTTTATTCTGCTGACCCTTTGGCAAATACAGCGCATGCTCTTGGAATGGATATGACGTATCTTGATTTTGATAAACTGCACAAATCAGAAAAAATGAATGAAATTATCAATAAGAGTATGTTGATGGGATCACTCGGAGAGGGTTATAGCTTTTTGAATAAGATTTTACCGAATAGCTACAGAATCAATGATGTCCCTGCAGAATTATATGACGGAATGATTATTGTGACAAATGCGACACCAACAAATATAAAGAATTAGGCATAATAGATATAATATCCCGTTTCCCGGGATTGGAAAAACAAACTGCGTGTGCTATACTTAACGAGATGAATAGGATAATAAAGAGAAGATTATGATGCTTAAAGAGAAAGAAATCCTGCAGAGCCTATTGAAATTGATAGTTATCGTATTTGCAGCCACTGTACTTGGGGAGATTTTTACAGAGCTTGGATTTCCGGAAACGAATATTGTTGTGATGTATCTTCTGGCTGTTCTTCTGGTTGCGAGATTTACATCAGGCTATCAGTATGGGATTTTATCTGCGATAGTTTCGCTCATATGTTACAATTATTTTTTTACAGAACCCTATCATACTCTTGCTGTCAATGATCCGGGATATCTGATTACTTTTTCCATCATGTTAATCACATCTATCCTGACAAGTGCATTGACGACGAAAGAAAAGCTTTTAACAAAGGAAGCGAACGAGAGAGGAATGGAAAGCCGGATTTTATATATGCTTTCCAGTAAATTGTCGGATGCGGCAGATATGGAAGCTGTTTTGAAAATTGCAGCAGAAAGTATCAGCCATCTTCTGCAGGGAAACGCAGGATGTATTTATGTTGGAAAACAATCCGAACCGGTTTATATCCAGCAGGTTGGGGAAGAACAGATTCACAGAAATGTAAGGGATTTGGAGAAACTGCGTGGGAGATTTACAAATCCGCGCACAGAATACCTGGAAGATCAGGAGAACTATTACTATTCGGTAAATGGACGGGAACATTTACTGGCAGTGGTAACGATTGATAAAAAAGTGAACGCAGAACAACTGCGGGAAAAGAAAAGGCTTTTGCATTCCATTATTGAAAATCTCTCCATGGCAATGGAGAGGATTGAAGTAACGATAGAAAGAGTGCGTGACCGGGAAAATATGGAACGGGAAAGGGAACGGGCAAATCTTTTACGTGCAATTTCCCATGATTTGCGAACACCGTTATCGGGAATCATGGGCACTTCAGAAATGCTGATGGATATGACAGAGAAAGAAGATAAGCGGCAGGCTCTTCTTATGGGTATTTATCAGGATGCAGACTGGCTGAAATCCCTGGTAGAAAACATCTTGAGCCTTACCAGACTGCAGGATGGTAAGATTGTGATACATAAAGAAATGGAAGCGATAGAAGAAGTGATCGGCTGTGCAGTCGCCCATGTGGAACGGAGTTTCCCAGAGCGAGAGATACAGGTAGAGACACCGGAAGAGTTCCGGTTAGTGCCGATGGATGCAAAGCTGATTGAGCAGGTGATTACCAATCTGTTGGACAATGCAGTGAAACACACAAAACCAAAGGAAACCATTACTGTTTCTGCAAGTTACACAGAAGATACATTACTGGTTTCTGTCCGGGATGAAGGAGAAGGAATTGCGGAAGCAGACGTTTCCAACCTTTTTAAAATATTTTACACGTCCAAGACCCGTTCGGCTGATGTAAAGAGAGGAATCGGCCTTGGGTTGACGATATGCGAGACGGTGGTAAAAGCCCATGGTGGGACAATCAGCGGACGGAATCGGACGGATCGAAGGGGTGCAGAATTCCTTTTTACATTACCTCTTACGGAAGGAGAAGACGAAAATGTTTAAGGAAACAATACTGGTGATTGAAGATGATGTACAGATACAGAATTTTATGGTTTATACACTGGAAAATGCAGGATTTTCGGTAGAAGGTGTGGTAAATGGAAAAGATGGTATTTCTTATCTGGTAAGAAAAAATGCAGATCTGGTTTTGTTGGATCTTGGCCTTCCCGATATGGATGGAATGGAAGTGCTCCATAAAATCCGTGAGTGGTCAGAAGTTCCGATTATCATCGTTTCTGCGAGAGACCAGGATAAAGAAAAAGCTGCGGCACTGGATGATGGTGCCGACGATTACCTGACAAAACCCTTTTCAGCGACAGAACTGATGGCGAGGATCCGTGTGGCGCTGCGCTATTATTATCGTATGAACCACGTGAGTTCGGAAGAAAAACCGGATGACACGGTATATGTCAATGGAAGTCTGAAGCTGGACAATGGAGCGCATATTGCCTATAAGGATGACAAGGAGATTCATCTGACACCTCTGGAATATCAGCTTCTCCTTTTTTTCATGCAGAATCCGGGAAAAGTACTTACCTATCATACAATCTTGCGGAAGATATGGGGAGAGGGTTACGGGGAAGATACACAGGTACTTCGCTCCCTTATGGCTTCCACTCGAAGGAAAATTGAACGAAATCCCGCAAAACCGGAGTATATAGAAACAGAGATAGGAATTGGATATCGGATGCGGGAGCACGAAGCAGTAAAATAATTTTGAATCATGTAAAAGGATGCAAACCAGGCGGAAAAGGTTTGCATCCTTTTTTCTTACATTATTTTCACAGGGTATGTCAAATCTCACAGCGCCTTCACACATTTTTTAAAATCTCACAGGATTCTCACAGCCCGGGATTTCATTCTCACACCATCCCCACAGCAAAAAAGTTATACTGCAGCTATAAAAGAAAAGGAGGAAATCAGAATGGCTGAGAAATTAGAAGAGAAATGTAGAGAACTGATCGTTCGGCATGAGTATAAAGAATGTGAAAAAAAACTGGGAGAGGCAATGCTTCATAATCCTCATTCCGCGATCCCTCATAACCTGATGGGGATCCTGATGGAAAAAGAGAACCAGCATGTCCTTGCAATGAAACATTTCCGTGCTGCTTATGCATTGGATCCCACTTATATCCCTGCACGCTATAACATGGAGCAGTATGGGAACATGTGTCCCTCTGGCAGATGTGCATACACCGAAGAAGACTGCCCGGTGCAAAATGATTCCCAGTTTAAGGTGGTTTATGATGAACACCATGTAGGGCAGATGGTTCTTCATTCCGATCAGGGATCCGTTTATGCTTCAAAGGCATTTAACGATCTTCTTCCAATGTATGTGACAAGATCCATGTCCAGAGCAGGAACTCCTACCGATAATAGCGCAATGGAATCCATCAATGGCTGG
>JALFVM010000010.1 GCA_022787145.1 Lachnospiraceae bacterium
TGATGAGATGCTGACACCGGACAGCTCCCGTTTCTGGCCGGCAGATGGCTATGAACCAGGACATGGCCAGCCATCCTTCGACAAACAGTTTGCCCGCGACTGGCTGAAAGCAAATCCAGGCAACGACTGGACACTTCCGGAAGATATCGTAGAAAAGACCATCGACAAATATCTGCAGGCATACAAAATGCTGACAGACAAAGATCTTTAATCATCAAAAAAGGACTACTGGATCACATTCCAATAGTCCTTTTTTATTTCCAGAATTGCAGTCAGAAGATGGAAGAATACTGACTACAATTCCAAAACTACTCTCTTAATTCCAATTCATTCGTCCATACAGCTTTGTCGTATGCAGAATCTCTGCCTGAAGCTGATCGCTGAGATCTTTTTCTGTCAGTCTCCAGCGCCAGTTCTTACCTACGGTAGACGGCTGGTTCATTCTGCATTTATTATTCATTCCCAGATAGTCCTGCATAGGAATGATACATGTTTTGGCATTGCTTCTCATCACAAGACCAATCATAGATTTATAGAGCCATTTCTTCGGTGTGTACTGATCGCAGAGATACTCCCGCACATTCTTGAATTCCTCTTTTGTGATGCTGTCCAGCCATCCTGTGATTGTCTCATTGTCATGAGTGCCCGTGTAGGCCACGCATTTTTCCGGATAATTGTGCGGCAGGTAATCGTTCGCAGAGCTGGAGTCACGGGAGTCAAATGCAAACTCCAGAACCTTCATGCCCGGGAATCCGCTCTCTCTTACGAGCTGACGAACAGAATCTGTCATGTAACCAAGATCCTCTGCAATCACTTCATGCCATCCCAGACACTGCTCGACACGGCGGAACAGTTCAATGCCAGGTCCTTTTTCCCAGTGTCCATTCTTGGCAGTTGTATCTCCATATGGAATAGAAAAATACTCATCAAAGCCACGGAAATGGTCAATTCTTACCACATCATACAGCTTGAAGCAGTACCACAGACGAGAAACCCACCACTGGTAATCAGTATTTCTGTGATAATCCCAACGATACAGCGGATTGCCCCAAAGCTGTCCGTCTGCGGAGAATCCATCCGGCGGGCATCCTGCAACTGCAGTCGGCACATTGTTTTCATCCAGCTGAAACAGCTCCGGGTGAGCCCATGTGTCCGCACTGTCCATTGCTACATAAATCGGAATATCTCCGACAATCTTGATACTCTTACTGTTCGCATACGCTTTGAGCTGATACCACTGCTCAAAGAATTTAAACTGCAGATACTGCTGGAATTCAATATCAAAATACAGCTCCTTGCGATAATAATCCAGCGCATAGCCATATCTCAGACGGATATCTTCCGGCCACTCAGTCCATGCATGGCCGTCAAAACGGTTTTTCAGTGCCATAAACAGCGCATAATCGGACAGCCACCACTGATTCTCTGCCACAAACTTCTGGTACTCCTGATTCTCGCTGACGTTGCTTCTCTCATATGCTTTGCGAAGAAGCGGGAAACGTTCCTCATACAATTTCTTATAATTGATATCATTTTCTTTCTTTCCGAAATCTGCCGCATCACACTCTTCTTTCGTCAGAACACCTTCTTCGATCAGTGTCTCCAGACAGATAAAATATGGATTTCCGGCAAAAGTAGAAAACGACTGATACGGGGAATCCCCGTAGCTGGTCGGTCCGACCGGCAAAATCTGCCAGTATGTCTGTCCCGCCTCCTTCAGCCAGTCTACAAAACGATATGCTTCCTTTGAAAAACAACCGATTCCATATTTGGAAGGAAGGCTGGATATTGCTAATAAAATTCCTGCTTCTCTGCTCATCTTATACTCCTTTTTTATACTGAATCATTACTCCGAAATGGTCGGATACAACCGGCTCTCTTTCCCCGTTAAATATAACACTGGAACAATCCACCGGTATTTCTTCGCTGCACCATATATGATCAATGCGCATCCCTGTGATTTCTTCCGAACAATCCTTTAGTTTCTCTCTCCATCCGTCAATCACGCCTTTTACCGTGACTGCACTGTCCTTTTGTTTCGCCATCATCCAGGTATCCGCCCATCCGGAATTCAAAACACAATCATACCCTTTATTCCGAACCTCTGCCGGGCTGTTAAAATCGCCCATCAACCAGACATGTCCTGTCTCTTTTTTTTCATCCAATCTCCTGCGCAGCACATTCCACTGTGCCTCAAAAGGCTCCTCCTCATCGTCCCACCATCCCATATGAACGGTGTAGAACCAGTCACTGCTTCCGGCCACCTGAACGCCGAGTACCTTTCGCGTCTTCCAGTTTTCATAATCCTGCCCACGACTGATATAGAAGGAATCTACTTCTGTAACAGGAGAGTTAAGACTGAAAATCGCCATTCCCTCATCATATTTTCCATATCCCAGTTTTGCCGGAATCCAGGTCCAGCTGCTAAAGATTCCCGCCTGTCTCAAAAGGAGGGCCACCTGCGCGGCATGATTATCCAGCCGCACAGGTATCTTATTTTCTTTATAGGGAACATATCCTTCCAAAAGTTCTTGATCTGCCTCTTTTGCATTGACAGACTGATTCACCTCCTGCAATGCAAGGATATCCGGCCGCTCTTTGATCACTGCGGCCACAAAATCTCTTGTCTTCTGCTCATAATTTTCTTCCAGAAGACTATGTGTATTTAAAGTCAATAATTTCATATCTTCACTTCTTATAAAATATCGTTGATATCTGATTTCAATACATCTGCTTTCGGTCCGTAAATAGCCTGAATACCGTTATCCTTCTTTACTAAACCAAGAGCACCCTCTGCCTTCCAGTCCGG
>JALFVM010000034.1 GCA_022787145.1 Lachnospiraceae bacterium
CAAACATAGCTTTTTCAAGAAGACGATTAAACTTTCCACCTCTCAAATTTTTTTCAATATTCATCAAAATTTCACTCCTATTTTGTTTTTACTCTTTTTACAAAATATCAAATTAATCCATCAAAATTTTTTCATGGGACATCTTATCGTTTATCATATCATATCGCCTACATTTTTTCCACATAAACCACCCCAGTATTTCACTGCCCGAGTGCCATCAACTCCTATTTCTATACTCTTACTTCAAATCCGTTCTTGAATATGAATCTTATATCATCCTTAGCTTTTACAACCACTTCCTGCACAAGGCTGCTCCAAACCCCGGCATCAAATTCTTCAATTAAGCCGTCCTGCTTCTCCAAAGTTCGAATGAACCCTTTGAACAATTCTTACTTTGCTTTCTTGCTTTCTATCTGCTCTGCGATATCATCATACCCAGCCTTTGCCTTTTCATACCTTGCTGTAAGTTCGGCATAGTGTTTTTCATACTCATCCTGATTTAATGCCACACGGCTGTTCTCTGCAATGGCAATCTGCATCTGCTCCGAGATGATATTAAGTTCTGTGATGCTATCCTGTAAATCCCTGTCAAGTGAATCCGTCTCACAGACCATTTCCATCATAACTTTGGTATTGGCAAGAATCTCATCCCTTTCAGAAAATAACCGGTTGGCCGCCTTGATGAACAATTCCTTTAACTCATTCTCGTTGCTATGATGACTAATTTCTAAACAAGGCTACCCTAAATCCCCTCATCGAACAGACATTGATATTTATATTGCAATGTCCTTTTCCCTCCTCGCTGTAGAATTCACTACCTGTTCGCATTTCTGTTTTTCAACAACCTTCTGCTTAGCCTCCATCCGCTCTTTTATAGACTTCGGCCTTACAAATTCCTTGAACTCTTCCACTAATCCTTTTACATTAAAGAACTTATCATATTGCAGTACTTTATCCTTCCATGTTTTCACTTGAACCATTAGGTCATCAATTATCCCCTGCATGTGTTCCAGTTCCCGATCATAGATTTCATTTAATTTTTCCAAAGTCCCTGATGCCTGCGCCATATCAATAAGACGGTTGAAATCTTTCTCAGAAATTTTGACTGATGGCTCACTTCCAAGAATAGAGGGAAGCTGTTTTGCATTCTTACGAATCACCGCAAGTTCCTTTGCAACAGGCTTTCCAGCAGCCAATACTTTATCAATTTTCTTTTCATATACTGCATAGCGTTTTTCCCTGTCTGCGATTTGCTCATTTATTTCATCAAGATGCTTTTTGCTTTCTTCAACTTCTTCCCTTGCATCTGCAATTTCAGCACCTACTGATGCAATCACACTCTCAGCTTCCTGTTTTTCAGCATTTAGTATTTCAAGTTCTGCCGTCAGTTCCTCTGTAGCCCGCATAGCTGCCTTATATTCGGGAATCGTGTAATTATCACGTTTTACTCCAAGGATTTCTACCTCAATCCCCCGCTCCAAACACAATCCTTTTAAATATTCACGTTCTCTTTCCTGCCAATGAGTTGTCTCATTATCTGTCTTTGAGACAGCCGGAGCAATCCCCATTTCCTGTAAAGCCTTTGTAAGACTATTTCTTGTATGCATCTTTGTTTTATATCCATGTGCTACAGGAATATAATCAAGATGCAAATGTGGTGTTGCTTCATCCATGTGGAGAACCGCATTAAACAAATACAGATTCGGATTTCGTTCCTGAAAACTTCTGGCATATTCATCTAATATTTCACTTGCTGCTTTTGCGTCCACAGATAGATTTCCCTCTGAATCCAGGACACCTGTATCATCCTTTTTTCCAATCTGTACAACAATCTCATAAAATTGTTTCTCTCCATTTCCGGAATTCTTTATGTCCTTCAAATAATCCGTAACCTGCCGGTCCTTTCGTTTCTGCTTTGCATTATATTCTGCTATCGCTTCACCAAAGAGCTGATTATAAGCTTCTCTGATTGGCTGCTTAATATACTCCACATTCCATGCAGTTCGATTACGATCTACATTTTCCGCAATAAAATCTCTATTATTATGGGATATGCTCCCTTTTCCTTTTACAAATGAAATTGTTTTTCCCATAGGCATTTTCTCCCTTCTAAAACCATTCTTTTTCACTATGCCCGCCTAAGCGGGTTCCCGGCGCATACCGCCGGGGTTCTGTTACTCTTTCCAAGAGTAACTCCTTATTAGTTTTGACACTTCGCATCAAAACATAAGTCGCTCTTCCGAGGGACTCCTGCGGAGGGCTTTCTGCCAACGATAAAAGCTGTTGGCAGATATACAGGCCATAGCTTGCCAAAGTACATCCGCTTGGCTATGACCTGCCTCGCTTTCCTTGAAATGTGGCATCATTTTTATGCCACATTTATCCGTTTGGCATCATTGTGATGCCTATCCAAATAGATCAAGGAAATCGAGTGCATCCTCCCCGAGCAATTCCGGTTCGTCTGATTGGGACTTTGTTTCATCATGATCCTCGTCCCTTCCATCACCTGAAACAATAGCTCCATTTGATACGCTACTGCCTGTCTGCATTGTCAGCTTATTTGTAAGCTTATCTGCAACCAATTCAGCAATACGCTCCGCAAGTACATCATCAGCATTCCTTTTCGTTGAACCTGATAAAATCAGTTCAATAGCAACTGAGTTCTTCGATGCATTTTTCTTTTGCGCCATTTCTTCAAGCATTTTCCATGCTTCCATATCCCTTTCGTTGTCAGCCCGGAATCTGAGACTTATTCTTTTATCCTTCATAAGCATTTACCTGTAATGCAGAAAAGAGAGCTCACGCTCCCTTTCTCACTCTTACCTGTGTCATATATAAACTCTCATATCCTTTCGCAGTAGCACATATATCTGAAATGATCTCCACACTTTCTGTATCATAGACTCCAAAGTTTCTGATAAGACATCCTCCACCACCAATGATGTGGAGCTTGACCATCTCCGGATCATACTCATATTCACTGAGCTTATCAAAAATTTCTACAGTGTATTTTTCTGCCTCAGTCTGCATCACTGATAAGATGCGATTGGATGTGTCGACTGTTCCGTTTCTGAGGAAATCTTCAATCAGGCTCTCATCCGGCAGCTTTCCACATTCAGCCTGTACAGCGTTATAAATGCGCTTTACACACTGATGCACGCCAAGCTTGTCAGTATACATCCGGTCTGACATCGCTCTGCCGTTTGTAATTACCAGTGTATTCATCGTGCCGTTGCCGATATCAGCAAGCATATGAACTCCTTTATATGATGGCATCGAAGCAACGATACCAGCATATCCCTGAGGGTAGACAGCCACATCACATATTCTGATATGATAGCTTTCATTGCAGAATTTGAAATCCACCTCGGAATTTCTCATCAGATAATCTTTGAAACCCTGTCTCTGGTTAGAAAGCCAGTTCAGAGGAAGACCGACTGCAAGAAGCACGTCCGCAGTGCTGATATTTCTAAAAGCAAGTTCCTTTGCAATTGCAGCCAGGGTAAGAATATAATAATCATCATCCTCATTTTTATTGGCAATGAATACCTTATGGCTCTCTCCAATCACATAATACTTACCATCATACTCCAGCATATTAGATGCGATTGCCGGCTCTGATGCATAACACTTAACGCCACTCTTGAATACAGTGTGACGGGTTTTCATATTTCCATATCCGTGATCAATTCCAATTAATATTTTTCCGTTAATGTTAAATCCTTCCATATAATTACCATGCCTTTTTTTAAATTCTGCGAATTTGTGCTTTGCACAAATTTGCTGTGTGAAAAAACTACCATATATGGTTTTTTCACACTTTCTTCCTTAAAAATCTGCGCCTGTTTACAGAGCGCGTTTACAATATTTTTCATTTTTTGTCTTTTGATTTTTTCCTGTTTACTTTGTTTACAAAGCCTGAAAACCGCTAAAATTCAACATTCTTCTGTAAACAGATGCGTTTACGGTCATGTTTACACCGGCTTGTAAACGAAATTTGTAAACAGGCTCTAAAAAACTTTTTATCGAAATGGCAGTTCTGTATCATCCGGTACTTTTATAAAACCGCCACTTGGTTCATTTCTTTTCCAGCTTCTCTGCGGACCATATTTTTCAAATCGGTGCTGTGGTCCTTTGCTCCATCCTTCGATGCTGTTGTTAAGAATATCTCCGATCTCCCGCAATTCCCATTGTTTCGGATCATCAAATTCATGCTTCAGTGCTTCCCTGTAAATCATAAGTGTACACACATAATCTTCAGAACAATAATCAAGCCACTCCTGAATCTGTCCCACTTTGGTATCCTCCGGCATGAATTCCTTCTGCATTACTTTTAAATATTCCTCCATATCCTTTGAAAGTTTCAGTTTATAGTTCTTATGTTTATAGTAGAAATCCATCATCTCTGCCCAAAGCTGCTTGATGTACTCACGGGACTCATGCTCGTCCTCAAGAATATGCTTTTTCACTCGTTCCGGATGAACCATAACGGGAGCGAACCTTCTGTTCCCGGTTCTGTCCAACGGAAGAAAATCAAGCGTATTGCTTGTTCCAACAAAGACACATTGTCTTGGTCTGTCCTCAGGATGTGTTTCATAAGGAATCTTATAATTATCCTTAGGTCTGCTTAAGAAAGCTTTAATCTCTTCTACCGTTTTTGCGTTTACTGTGGCAAGCATTTCAGGCATTTCTATAATCCAGTGGCCCTGTAGCTTTCTATAAATATTGTCATCTCCAAGTTTACTCAGGTCATCTGAGAACCATTCATCATCAAGTGCCAGCAATCTGAAAAAAGATGATTTTCCGGCCCCCTGTCCGCCGACCAGACATACCATTATTTCAAACTTGCATCCGGGATCATAAATTCTGTGGATCGCCGCCTGCATAAGTAACAGCATTACCTCTGTGGTATACTCACACTGATCTGCTCCAAGATATTTCGGGAGCACATCAGCGATACGGCTGACTCCATCCCATTCAAGTGATTCCAGGCGTTCCTTTACAGGGTGAAAATGATTCTGACTGGCGATAATATTCAGAGCCTTTCCTATCGCTTTATAATTCTTAAGTCCATAGGTACGCTCCAGATACCAGTCAATCTGATCCACATCCACGTCACGGATTCCTCCGCCTTTTGGCTTATCCCAGCCAAGATTTTTAATGATATCTGTCTTACATGTAAGGTCATTATGGCAGATTGCTCCCGCAAGCACCGGATCATTTTGCAAAGCAATCATGCAGTTATCAATGCTCTGATACGCTCTGCCTTTTTCATCTGTTGAAAGCATCTGACGAACATCTTCTGTTGAATAAGAAGGATTACTATCCAACACGTTTTCGATTTCTGCCAAGGATTTCATCTCCTGCTCGTTTAATATTTGCTGCAATCCGCTTCACCTCCTTCCCATCCATAAGAAAGAGTTGACGTTTATCCGCTTCATCTCCCATACAAAGAATGTCAAGCCAGTACTCTATCTTCTCCTGCTGGTGGAGCATATACGCAAATCCATTTGAAATAACAGCCGTCCCCGGCTCTTTCGTAAAGATCAAGTCCTTAGCTTCTTCTATCAGGTGCTTACATTCTTTTAGTTGGTCAATCGTTTCATCTGCCCAGCGTTCAAATCTTTTCTTCACAGTTTCTGCATACTGTTTCTGCTCCACAAGTTTCCGATAAGCATTTTTTTCGTCATCAGAAATTTTGTGTTCCGTTTCTATGGGAAGATTAAAATCCTGAATGATTTTGCATGCAGCATCATATTGTGATAAAGAAAACATCTCTGCCACATATCCGACTGCATCACCATGTGCTCCACATCCAAAACAATAATAATGAGACGAATCTATCTTCATGCTCGGATATTTATCATTATGGAATGGACAGCAGGCCATTCCGTTTCTGTTCACTTTCAGTCCATAGGATTCTGCCACCTGCCTGACAGATATCATGGACTTTATTTCATGAAATATGTTCAATAACTTTCTGCCTCCTGTTTTCAAAATTTTATTGAATTTGACCGAAAGCCTTGTTATACTTTTCTTGTAAATATGTATTGAAAGGCTTCGGCTTTTTAGGAAAATCCCTTGTTACCAGCAGGGGATCTTTCTTTTACTGTTTCCATTCATCATCCTTCTTCATGCCTTCCAGTGTTATCGCTATAAGACGAATCGTATCCAACAGATCTGAATCTACACCTGCACCGGAATCAATTCTTTGAAGTTCCTGCATCACCCCTTTCAATTCTTCTTTTAAGGCTTTGAATACTTTAGGATTTCCCTGAACAACGATGTCCTTGTTCTGAAGCCTTTTTATAATGAAATCCTGTTTCGTAAGCCCCGAGAGATGAACTGCTCTTTCAATCAGTGCATCTTCTTCCGGTGAAACACGGAAAGCCACTATTTTGTTTCTATGACGTCCTTTTTGGTCTAAATTCTTAGCTGACATCCTTTTCATCCTCCTGATCTTTGACATCCATACCACGTTCATTGTCAAGGAAATCTGCCATTTCATCCTGCTTCGTTGGAAACAGGTGCGCATACCGATAGGTTATCTTTTCTGACTCATGCCCAACACGATTTCCAATTTCCAATGCTGTAAATCCTTTATTGATCAGAAACGAAACATGACTGTGACGCAGATCATGAATTCTGATTTTCTTAAGTCCAGTAACCTTACAGCCTCTTTCCATCTCTGTGGCAAGTACATGCTTTGACAGTGACTGAAATATCCGGTCTGTAAGCTTTATGTCATAGAACATTTTCAGACAATCCTTCATTTCCTCGCATAAGAATTTCGGCATCTTGATCATACGATTGCTTTTCTTCGTTTTAGGAGTCGTGACCACATCCTCACCATGAATTCTCTGATATGATTTATTGATGCGTAATACTGCTTTATCAAAATCAAAGTCTGCGGGAGTAAGCGCAAGCAGTTCTCCTTCACGGATTCCGCACCAGTAAAGAATTTCAAAAGCATAATAGGAAATCGGACGGTCCATTATGGCTTCTGCAAATTTCAGGTACTCTTCCTTTGTCCAGAATGACATTTCCTTGTTTTCTTCCTGTCCCATACATCCGGCATTCCTTGCTGGATTGATATGTAGCTCATAATATTTTGCTGCATGATTGAATAAAGCACTCAGTTCCGCATGAATTGTTTTCAGGTAACATTGTGATAATGGCTCCCCATTTGGCTTTTTCAGCTTCATCATTTCATTCTGCCAGTCAATCACATCCTTTGCCGTGATCTCTGACAATTTCCGTTTCCCTAAATAGGGAAGAATCTTCTTTTCGATAATAACCTGCTTTGTCAGCCATGTATTTTCCTTGAGCCTCGGTCTGACATCCTGCTCATATAATTCGTAGAAAGCTTCCAGTGTCATATCAATATCAGCGGTCTTTTGCAACTTGAACTGAGCCTCCCATTCTAAAGCTTCACGCCTTGTGGCAAAACCTCTCTGGCACTTCTGTTTATTCTGTCCCGTCCAGTCCTTGTATCGCACCATCGCATACCAAGTACCATTCTTTTCGTTCTTATAAACCGGCATTATGCATCCCTCCTCTCATAATTCTGAGTCTGATAGAAATGCTCATAGAAGAATTTTGTATCAATTCTTCCCTGTATGGTCTGAAATCCCAGATCCTGCATTTCTTTGTTAAGCTTTCTGATCAGCTTATAAGCATAACTTTCTGATACTCCTAAAATCTCTTCCACATCTGAAACTCTTAAAAACATTTTTTCCATAATCCTTCTTACCTTCCTTTTCTTAAATCTGTTATTGTGATACTTGTCGTTTCCCTTTGACACTTTCCTGGCGGGTAACCTCTGGTTTCATTAGCCTAATTGACTGTTTTGGACTGCGCCGTTTCCGCTCCCTCCATACGCTCCCTTTCGATCATCGCATACTTTTCCGGAGTCATAATCAT
>JALFVM010000076.1 GCA_022787145.1 Lachnospiraceae bacterium
CAAATTTTACTTCGGGAATCCAGTCAAGGCCGGGCTGAAAGCCCGTTAAATTCAGCCTTGACTGGGTTTCCGTAAGTAAAATAGAATCGCTCAATCCAAAGGAAAAGGGGGTGATTTTTTCATATCATACTTTACACTACCTTCCCTCCATAGAAAAAGAGCTCTTAAATGAGCCCCTTTAAAAAAATCGGATTCGACCATGCCGTCCTTCCATAGACATCTATGCATTCAACTCTTATATATTCTTCATTTCCACGAAGAACAAACTCTGCCTGCGTAACATCGTTTTTTCCTGCTTCTGATATAACTGAGCCACCTGCATTAATATAATTTCCTGCTATAAAATTCACTCTGTTCACCGGACTGCATTCCACATATACCGTATTATTTTTTATTCCCCAATCGTAAATCTGAGGTCCCGTGGAAGAATAATAATTTCCGTCGATTATGGAATTTATGATGGATTCATGATCCAGTTTTTCTGCCTTTACCATAATATACCCGCCAAAACTGTCATCCACAATCCCGTCATTGTGATTGTCATCTGAAGCAGTAGCGAAAATATGAGTTCCATTGCGCAGCATCACATCCCAATGCAGCGTATCAAATCCTGTTGCGCTTTCATTTACTGTTCCATAGTTGTAGACTTCCAGCGCAGTCAGACCTTCTGTATCAATAAAATCTGCTTCTCTTACCCTCGACCATACCGGATGATTATAAATGGTGATACATCCATGAGCCTTTAAATCATCTTGCAGTTCCTGAGCTGCCTTTGCCCCATCCCAGCTTCCATAAAATTCCCGTGCCGGATATTTCTGTTGATGAGAAAAAATACCTTTTTTCGCGTTTTTCTGCATATCTTCATTTCCAAGAATGCCATGTATATGATGAATGCTTAAACGCTCTGATCTTTTTCGTTTCGCATCTTGATACAAAACAGCACTCGCCTCGACAGCCGGCAAAATAATAAATTCTTTGCAATCAAATTCTTTTCGGTAATCCGAAAATATATCATGGTCACTGATTGCCAGAAAATCATATCCATTTTTTCTATATAACTGTACTACCTCCGCTGCAGTTAAGCATCCATCCGAATCTGTCGTATGACAATGCAGATTTCCTTTATACCAGTTTCCTTCTTTACTAAATCCAGTAATCCTATTCTCCATAAACTTGCACCTCCAACACTTTTTTATCATGCAACACCGCACCTTTCTATTATATCTTGGTAAAATCATTGTAAAATCAATTCCTGCAAAAAATGTGCCGAATCACAAACTGTGATTCGGCACATTCTTTTTAAAACTATACCGAGTATACTCAAAATAGTATCTGTTGATAAATTCTCCTAATTTAATTGTCTGATATCAACAAGTCCTGTCCGCAGCACATCCTCTGAAAATTCCAGGCTTCCTCCGCTGCCGCACAAATTCAGGTAGATATTTCCAAGATCATTTTCATTTACAATCCATGCCATTGCAACCTGTACGCGCTCACCTGGTTTCAATGAGGAAATATAATTTCCTCCATTTCCGTATGCTTCCTTCTGGCTGAAATACGTCATCCCCATTGCGCTGGCAACGCTGTTTCCTCTAATGTAATCATATCCCTCTCCCGAATGGCTATAAATCTGATACTGTCCATTTTCCTGTTTCAACCGCATGAGACTGCCGATATACAGCATATGATTGATTGCGGTATCAGTGTTATTCTGATACGTGACTGTTACATAAACCAGTTTTTGCTGCACAGATTCCGTTTTTACTACCTCATCCAATGTTTCCACACCATCTCCACTTCTGATATAAGAAAGCGTGTTCTGCACTAATTTTCCATCTTCTCCAATTACTTCCTTCCATTCTTCCGGGATGAGATTTTCATCCAGAAGACTCAGGTCATCTGCCACCTGAACAAAATCTACCGTTACGGAAATGTCATCGAAAGAAAGATATTCTCCTGCCTCATTTTCTCCGGTTCCTGTAATTTTCAATGTATCTCCTACTTCAAATATCTGTAAATCTTTCTGTGGAATCTCTGTGACACTTTCTGACCACTCCGTTTCAGGTTCGATAAAATTGCTCCATGTATATAGATCCTTTGTTTCCATCACAGCATCTGTTTCAGAAATTGAAAGATTTTCTGCAACTTTCATGGCATCTTCTTTTTGCACATCATCTCCTATGTAAAGAATGACAATGCGATATTCCTCCGGACACAGCAGATAAATGCGCTGGTTAAATGACCCATCCTGTTCCAGATCCTGATATTGCAAATACACACCGGTTCTGCTTCCAAATGTCCTTTCTTCACTCTCGACAACGCCTGTATCTGTCAATATTTTTCCAAAATCATCACTGTCTAAAAGGACAGAACTAAAGGAAAATCCACCAAGATTAGGCGTCTCTGGATATGCCAGCCGATGTTCATCGACCCACTCCATCCCCTCCGGGATATATGCCGTCTCAATTTTAATATCATGAATCTTCTCAGGCAGCGCATAGTCACTGTCTACAGAGATTCCGGTGTCCACACGATAGCGCCCCTGTTTTTCAAGATACATGCGGTATAGACCGGAACCGGCATAGGCGATGGTCGAAACGCCCAACAATGCTGCCACCACTGCTGCAGCCACACGCATGCTGCTCCATTTATATTTTTTTCGTTTTCTCTGCAAAATAGCTGTGCCGGAATCATTTTGTAATTGTTTGTTCACTTCTTCACAAATCATCTGATGAATAAACTCCGGCGTTTTTGGCATATCCTTTTTTATATCTTCCAATCTCATCATCCAAACACCTCCATCTGTTCCAGCTGTACTTTTAATTTTGCACGTGCCCTGGCCAGTCTTTTCTGAACTGCCCCTTCTGATATATCCAGAATCTGTGCAATTTCTCTGATACTGAAATCTTCGGCATAATACAAAACAACCGGCAGTTTCAGTTCATCCTTGAGCGAATTCACCGCCTGGTACAACTCGCTGTAATCGGTTTTCTCCTGCGCTTTTATCTCTGATAATGGCGTTGCCTCTTCCAGCGAAACACATTTCTTTTCTTTCCGAAGGAACGTATAGCATTCATTGATCAAAATCCGCATCAGCCATGTTTTGGCATACTTGTCCTTCTTTAACGTATCTATTTTCTGAAATGCTTTCACAATGGTTTCCTGGATCGCATCGGAACAATCATAATCACTTCGCAGGATTGTCTTTGCTGTGGAATACATCTGGTGCTCAGATTCCAGAATCAATGCACCCAAATCTTCTTTTGTCAATGTGACACCTCCTCTATGCCGGCCAGCAATTTTCTTTACATAGATTAGACGTTAAAAGATTGGAAATATCCCTGTTTTCTTTTATTTTTTATATTTTTTGGTTGTTTGGTGGCAACAGAAGACTCCAGAAGTCTTGTATTCTATGGAATTGCTATAAGATTGCTGCCATATGATATATTTCAGACAATTTATAGCAGTGGTAAATTTCGGCTTAACCTGCTTTGGTCTTGGATATACCTTGGGCAAGGATAATAATAAGCCACAAAAATAGCCGCCCCGGTCTGCAAACTAGGCGACTATCTTTGATATTCTAATAATAAATCGGACTAACCGTCTATCGGTATCACTCTTTCTATAATTATATTATCATGTGTCCTATAAAATGCCAAAAATTTTCTTGCCCCTATCTCGGTCCCATAAACTTATCACCATTCAAATGTATCATATGATCCGGCATTTAAGCTATCCATACTTCTGTATCCCAAGCCAATTCTTCTGCAAATTTCTTATAACCTGAACTTTGCATAAAAGTTACACTAAATCCCCGAAAACGTAGTAACTATGCGGGTTTGGGGCAAATGCATAGTGTAACCCAAGTTACACTAACACAATGCATAAAATGCCGTATTTTCAAGCATTTTTACGTTTAGTGTAACTTTCTTGCAAAGTTCAGACAGAACTAAATGACTACTCCATTGACGACGAAGAAGAGGAATAAAGGCAGAGTTATTGCAAATAATGCAGCTACTCCGCCTTTCTTTATGATTATTCACTATTATTTCTTGATAGCAGAAGAACCCCGGAAACCTTATGCTTCCGAGGCAATCTTATTCTGGGACATAGTGGTATCTACGCTGCCATTTTATACACGAATCCGTGTCATACCAGCAATTGAAATTTCTATTCTTCATCAGGAGCTTGTCCATCATGTGCCAGCCACTTACATTCCGTTAACTCCACATTTTTGAAATTAGATTAAATATTCCTGAATCAAAATATTCACTGACTTAATGCTGATTGGATTCTGTTTTGTTTCTGCCGTGATAAGAAGATTCTTCCCCGACAAAATACCAGATGCTTCCATACTCTGGACTCGTTTTATTGCCTTTTCTGCGTATTCCGCGTCATCCAGCATCCCCAGATGCTCCCAATAAAATACTTTTCGTGTTCTTTTAGTGAACCTCACATGACTAAAGTCACGTGCTTCCAGCCGCTTTAAGCGGCAGACTAAATATCGGTGGATACACCTGTAACTTAGGATGTGCGCAGTCATGCGCTTTTTCCATGCCGGATGCGGCAGGTCCCCACATTACAGGTAGTC
>JALFVM010000136.1 GCA_022787145.1 Lachnospiraceae bacterium
GGCAGACCTTTGGCAGATTTTCGCAGGCTTGGCGAGCAGAGCGATTGCTTTGAAAACACTGTTTGAGCGCAGAGCGCGAGTTTGTTTGAAAAGCAATCCATAGGCGGCGCAGCCAAACAAGAAAATCAACAGGTTGACGGAACAAGCAGACAAACCTGCACTTGATGTGGAAAACCTTCCCTGTGCAAATGGCTGTTCGGAACCCCCCAAACCCAACCTTGCCATTGGGAGTCTGTTTCGTTGACCAGTTTTTGTGTATAGATTTGAAAAAAAGGTTCATACTTTTGGTAATCACTCGATATGGAAAAAGGAGTATGGACATGGGAAAAAATAAGAAAAAAGAGCTGGAGAAGCTCAAACTTCATCAGTTGACGCCTCAGGAACAGCTCAAATATGAAATTGCGGAGGAACTGGGGCTTTTGGATCAGGTTTTGCAGAAAGGATGGAAGAGTCTGTCCGCGAAAGAAACGGGGCGCATTGGCGGATTGATGACAAAACGAAAAAAAGAACTCAGCAAGCTGTGATTTTATTTTCGCAGGATTGTGTATTGTCAAGCTTTTTGCATTTCAGTATAATTGTGATAAGAAAATGGACAATAGACAGGAGTGTTGCTATGGTGGATGGGACAAAAGACTTTGTGAAGCTGGAAGGTATTACAAAGATATATGGGAAAGGTGAAGTGCAGATCAAGGCGGTGGACGGAATTGACTTCTCGATTGATAAGGGAGAATTTGTCGTGATTGTCGGGCCAAGTGGTGCCGGCAAGACGACGGTTCTCAATATTTTGGGTGGAATGGACACAGCGACGAGTGGTTCTGCCTGGGTGGATGGAAAGGACATTGCACGTTTTTCCCAGAAACAGTTAACGGCATACCGAAGAGAAGACATCGGATTTGTATTTCAGTTTTACAATCTTGTACCAAATCTGACAGCTCTGGAAAATGTGGAATTGGCATTGCAGATTTGCAAGAATCCGCTGGACGCGGAGACCGTGCTGCGTGATGTGGGATTGTCTGACCGTCTTGGGAATTTTCCGGCACAGTTATCCGGAGGCGAGCAGCAGCGTGTATCAATTGCCAGAGCACTGGCGAAAAATCCTAAATTGCTTCTGTGTGATGAGCCTACCGGTGCGCTCGATTATCAGACAGGAAAGGCAATCTTGAAATTGCTTCAGGATATGTGCCGCAAACGAGGGATGACCGTCATTGTCATCACACACAACTCGGCGTTGACACCGATGGCAGACCGGGTGATCAAGATTAAAAATGGAAAAGTGTCTTCTATGCATATGAATGAGCAACCGATGCCGGTAGAAGAGATAGAATGGTAGGGAAGTATATGAAAAAAGCACTCAGAAAAGATTTCCTTATGGAAATCAGAAAAAGCTTCACCCGTTTTATTTCCATCTTTTTTATTGTAGCGCTGGGAGTTGCTTTTTATGCAGGAATACAGGCATCTGCACCAGATATGCGCTATTCGGCAGATGCTTATTATGACAGATATAGGCTGATGGATTTGAAGGTCGTTAGCACGATGGGACTGACTGATGCGGATGTCGAGGCAATCGAAGCGCTGGAAGGAGTCAGTCTTGCGGAGCCTGCGTATTTTACAGATGTTTTATGCAGTGAGGAAGAGGTGCAGACGGTTCTTCATGTGGAAAGTCTGACGGATTCACTCAATACGCTGGAAGTATCCGAGGGGCGTCTTCCAAAGAAAAAAGGAGAATGTATCATCGATGAAGATTATATGAAAGAACATAACCATCAAATCGGCGATACCCTGGTGTGGAAGGAAGACGGAGACGGGATGCTTCGCACAAAGAAATTTGAGATTGTCGGTGCGGCTTCTTCTCCTATGTACATATCGTTCGATAGAGGCAACAGCACGCTTGGCTCCGGAGAAGTCGATGCGTTTGTGTATGTGACAGAGGAAAGCTTTGCCTGCGATGTTTACACGGAGATTTATGTGGAGGCTGAGGATGCCAGAGAGATGGAAAGCTATTCGGATGAATACGACCATTTGGTTGCAAAGATCGAAGAACGCCTGGAAGGCATTCAGGATGTACAGTGCCAGCTTCGCTATGATGAAGTGATAGAGGAAGCGAATGAGAAAATTGCAGACGCGGAGAAAGAACTTGCGGATGGCAAACAGGAGGCCGAAGAGGAACTGGCAGATGCCAGAAAGAAACTGGAGGAGGCCGAGAAAGAACTCGAAGACGGTCAGCAGGAATATGAGGATGGCAAACAACAGCTTGCGGACGCCAGACAGGAAGTGGAAGATGGCAAACAACAGCTTTCGGATGGAAAAGCGGAGTACGAAGATGGTCTTGCTCAGTTAAACAGTGCCAGAGAGGAACTGAATGCGCAGCAGGCGAAGCTGGATGCATCGCAGCAGGAGTTAAATGATGGGCAGACGCAGTTGAATGATGGAATTTTGCAGTTGAATGCAAAACAGTCAGAATTGGATTCTTCCGTGCGCCAGTTGGAAGAGGCGCAGCAGGAGATTGACAGTGGGAGAGCGCAGCTGGATGAAAAGCAGGAAGAACTAAACCAGCAAAGTGCCGCTCTTCAGCAGCAGATCAACGAGGCGTTAAATGGTGTGACAGATGAAAATATGATTGCTGCTATTGAGGCACAGTTTGCACCTTATCAGCAGCAGATTGATGCTGGTCAGCTGGAAATTGAAAAAAATAAACAAAAACTGGATGATAGTCAAGAGGAGATAAATGCCAATCAGGCGAAGCTGAATGAAGGGCAGGAAGAAATCAATCGTGCCAGACAGGAACTTGATCAGAAACAGCAGGAATTAAACGATGCGCAGGCTCAGATTGACAATGGACAGGCACAGATTAATCGGGGATGGAGTGAAATTCTGTCGAGTCAGATGACACTCAATGATGCTGCCAGAGAAATTGCGGAAAATGAGAAGAAGATTGAAGATGCGGAAGATGAGATAAGAGAAAATGAAGAGAAGCTGAAAACGGCAGCCAAAGATTTGAAGAAGGGACGCAAAGAGCTGAAAGATGGATGGAAAGAATATGAGGACGGAAAGGCAGATGCGGAGGAAGAAATCGCGGATGGAGAGCGAAAACTTGCGGATGCCAGACAGGAGCTTGAAGACCTCAAAGATCCGGAATGGATGATTTCGACAAGAGATGACTTGCCGGAATATACTGGATACGGTGAAAATGCACAGCGCATTCATAACATTGGAAAAGTTTTCCCGGTGCTGTTTTTCCTGGTTGCTGCCCTGATCAGTCTGACGACCATGACAAGAATGGTGGAGGAGCAGAGAACGCAGATCGGCACGATGAAGGCGCTTGGATACAGCAAGAGCAGCATTGCCGGAAAATATATCCTGTACGCTGCATTTGCAACGGTTGGTGGAAGTATTCTCGGTATCCTGGTGGGCGAGAAGCTGATTCCGTATATCATTGTAGTTGCATATAAGATTTTGTATATTCATATGCCGGATGTCGTCATTCCTTATGAGACAAAGTATGCACTTCTGGCATCAGGAGCAGCTTTGTTCTGCACGATGGCAGCGACAATGACATCGTGTTTCAGGGAACTTCTCGATACACCGGCGGCACTGATGCGCCCGCCCGCTCCGAAAGCAGGAAAACGTGTACTGCTGGAGCGAATCCCGTTCTTGTGGAAGCCGCTGAGTTTCACATGGAAATCCACGATCCGCAATCTGGTTCGTTACAAAAAGCGTTTTCTGATGACGGTATTCGGAATCGGAGGTTGCATGGCGCTTCTGATCGTGGGATTCGGAATCCGCGATTCTATTATGGACATCGGAAATCTGCAGTATGGCTCCATTCAGCGCTATGACGGTCTTGTACTTGCGGATGAGGATGCAAGCGGAAGCGAGAAAAAACAGCTGAAGGAATCGATGGAACAGCTGGAGGGCGTGCAGGCATACACGCCGGTCTATTTTCACAAGATGGAGGTAAAAAGCGGGGAGAAAAAGCAGGATGCATACCTGTATGTACCAGAGGATACAGAGGCTTTTCGTGATTTTGTAACACTTCGAGACCGGATTACGCAGGAGACCTTTGTGATGGAGGATGATGGTGTCATCATTACTGAGAAAATTGCCAGTTTGCTGGAGGTTCAGGCTGGTGATGAGATTGTACTCAAGGAAGGCGATGAGAGGGGCAGAAAAGTGACAATCGCTGCTGTCTGCGAAAATTATATGCACCATTATATTTATATGACACCGAAGTTATATCAAGAATGTTTTGGTGTCCAGCCCGAATATCAGGATATTCTGTTTACAATCACGGATGAGTACAAAGCGCAGGAACAGGAGGTCGGCGAAGAAATTCTCCAGAATGAAGCGGCCCTCAGTATCAGTTACACCAGCGCGATTCGTGCACAGCTTGATGATATGCTCAAAACGTTGGATATGGTTATCCTTGTGCTGATTGTATCGGCTGGACTTCTTGCCTTTGTTGTTTTGTACAACTTAAATAACATCAGCATCACAGAGCGAAGGAGAGAGTTGGCGACACTCAAGGTTTTAGGCTTTTATGATACAGAAGTGTCCGCTTATGTTTTTAGGGAAAATGTACTTCTGACAATTTTCGGTGTGATTCTTGGCCTTGGTCTTGGAACGGTTCTTCACAGGTTTATTATCGTCACTGTGGAGACGGACATACTGATGTTCGGACGTGTTATCACTATATTCAGTTATTGTATCAGTGCTGTTTTCACGGCAGGTTTTTCTGCTTTCGTCAACGGACTGATGCATTTCAAACTGAAAAAGATTGACATGGTGGAGAGTTTAAAGAGTGTGGAATAAGGCCATTCTTTTGCGAGGTGTTTTGCCATAAATATGCCAAAATCCTGAGATATACAAGCCAAAATCCAGAATTTGTACCTTGACAAAAGTAAAAATTCCTACTATGATAAAGTATCAGAAAAAGGTTGGGAGAAAGAGGAGTATATTCATAACCCTCACAGAGAGGAATATTCATCGGCTGTAAGATATTCCAGGCAGTGTGAATAGAAGGTAGCTTTTGAACCGGAAGGCTGAACCGTGTAGTAGGCTTTCACGAATCATCCCCGTTACAGGATGCCAGAGATGTGTACAGTTTGTACATAACAAAGGTGGTACCGCGATTATACGCCCTTTGCAGCCGTATGGCTGTGAGGGCGTTTTTTAAACTTTATTTTATGAAGAAAAGGAGAAAATCATGGCAAAAGAACTTGCAAAAACCTATGATCCGAAGGACATAGAAGAAAGATTGTACCAGAAATGGATGGACAATGGCTATTTCCATGCCAAAGTAAATCCGGATAAGAAACCATTTACCATCGTTATGCCCCCGCCAAACGTAACAGGACAGCTTCACATGGGACATGCGCTTGATAACACGATGCAGGATATCCTCATTCGTTTTAAAAGAATGCAGGGATATGAGGCACTGTGGCAGCCGGGAACGGATCATGCAGCAATCGCAACCGAGGTAAAGGTCATCGAAAAGCTCAAAGAGCAGGGAATTGACAAAGATGAGATTGGAAGAGAAGAATTCTTAAAACATGCATGGGCATGGAAAGAGGAATATGGCAGCCGCATCATCAATCAGCTGAAAAAACTTGGTTCTTCCGCCGACTGGGAGAGAGAACGTTTTACCATGGACGAGGGATGCTCCAAGGCAGTTGAGGAAGTATTTGTGAAATTATACGAAAAAGGTTATATTTACAAAGGCTCCAGAATCATCAACTGGTGTCCGGTATGCCAGACCTCCATTTCTGATGCAGAGGTAGAGCATGTAGATCAGGCTGGCCATTTCTGGCACATCAAATATCCGATTGTGGGAAGCGAAAATGAATTTGTAGAGATTGCAACGACACGTCCGGAGACACTGCTTGGAGATACCGCAGTAGCGGTAAATCCGGATGATGAGAGATATCAGCATTTGATTGGAAAAATGTTGAAATTGCCTCTGACAGACAGAGAGATTCCTGTAATCGCAGACCCGTATGTAGACAAAGAATTCGGAACCGGCTGTGTAAAAATCACACCGGCACACGACCCGAACGACTTTGAGGTAGGAAAACGCCACAATCTGGAAGAAATCAACATCATGAATGATGATGCCACCATCAATGAAAAAGGCGGTAAATATGCAGGCATGGACAGATATGAAGCAAGAAAAGCCATGGTTGCCGATCTGGATGCACAGGGACTGCTGGTAAAAGTTGTTGACCATACACATGCCGTAGGAACACATGACCGCTGCAAGACAACGGTAGAGCCTATGATCAAACCGCAGTGGTTTGTAAAAATGGACGAGATGGCAAAAGCTGCCATCAAGACACTGGAGGATGGTAATCTGAAATTTGTTCCGGAGCGTTTTGACAAAACGTATCTGCATTGGTTGGAAAACATTCGCGACTGGTGTATTTCCCGTCAGCTCTGGTGGGGACACAGAATTCCTGCATACTACTGTGACGAGTGCGGTGAGACAGTCGTGGCAAAGGGAATGCCGGAGAAATGTCCGAAGTGCGGATGTACGCATCTGACACAGGATGAAGATACGCTTGATACCTGGTTCTCCTCCGCGCTGTGGCCGTTCTCCACGCTTGGATGGCCGGAAAAAACACCGGAGTATGAATATTTCTATCCGACCAATGTTCTGGTAACCGGATACGATATCATTTTCTTCTGGGTAATCCGTATGGTATTCTCCGGTCTGGAGCAGACAGGAAAGACACCATTTGAGCATGTATTGATTCATGGTCTTGTTCGCGATTCTCAGGGACGAAAGATGAGCAAGTCTCTCGGCAATGGTATTGATCCTCTGGAGGTCATTGACAAATATGGTGCAGATGCACTTCGTCTGACTCTGATGACAGGTAATGCACCTGGAAATGATATGCGTTTCTACTGGGAGCGTGTGGAGGCAAGCCGAAACTTTGCCAATAAGGTTTGGAATGCATCACGTTTCATCATGATGAATCTGGAGGGAAAGACGGTAACAGAGCCTTCGATCGATCAGCTTCAGGAAGTGGATCGCTGGATCTTATCCAAGTTAAATACACTTGCACAGGAAGTTACGGACAACATGGAAAAATTTGAACTTGGAATCGCTGTTCAGAAGATTTACGATTTCATCTGGGATGAATTCTGTGACTGGTATATTGAGATGGCCAAGATTCGTATCTGGGCAGCAGAATCCAATCCGGAGGCTGCAAATGTAGCTCTTTGGACACTGCGCACGGTACTGACAGAAGCACTGAAGCTTCTTCATCCATATATGCCGTTTATCACAGAGGAGATTTACTGTACTTTACTTTCGGATGAGGAATCCATTATGATCTCTGACTGGCCGGTATACCAGGAAGCATGGAATTTCCCACAGGAAACAGCAATGCTGGAACATGTAAAAGAAGTCGTAAAAGGTGTGCGTAATGCCCGTGCGGAAATGAACGTACCGCAGAACAAGAAGACAAAAGTCTATATTGTAGGTGCGGACAGTGAGACCTGCGAACAGTTTGAAAAACTGAAACAGACGTATGCTTCCCTGGTTCATGCAACAGAGGTTTTTGTACAGGCTGACAAGGATGGCATTGGTGCAGATGCGGTTTCTATCGTTGTTCACAATGCAGTTGTATATTTGCCTTTGGATGAACTGGTAGATATGGAGAAGGAGAAAGAACGTCTTCTCAAAGAACAGGAGAGACTGAAAAAGGAAATTGCCCGTGCACAGGGAATGTTAAACAACGAGAAATTCGTTTCCAAGGCTCCGGCAAGCAAAGTTGAGGAAGAAAAAGTAAAATTACAGAAATACAAAGATATGATGGAAAAGGTTACGGTTCAACTGGAGACTATGAATAGATAGAACAGGAGAACATTATGGATAAGAAGATCAAATGGTTGAATAGGCTTTCACTGCCTCTTCATGCTCTTGCTTCCATTGTCGGTTACTTTGTGATTGAAGCGATATCCAGACATTCACCAAGAGAAGCCTTTCTCTATATGACGGACAGACCGGTCGTATTTTTCTACAATGCAGCGTTGATCTTTACGACAACGCTCATTGTATACCTATTTCGCAGGCGTGTTTTTGTGCGCGTGCTTCTGGTGATATTCTGGCTGGTTCTGGGAATTATCAATGGAGTGCTGCTCTCACAGCGTGTCACGCCTTTTACGGGACCGGATTTGCATCTGATTACCGATGCCTTTAAGATTGCCAATCGTTATTTGCCGGTCTGGGGATTTGTGATGGTTGTGGCGGCAGCCGTTGTGGCGTTGTTTTGGCTGATCAAATTGTTTTTGAAAGCACCAAAGTACCAGGGGCCTATGAAATACAAGTATAACGTTCCTCTTATTCTGGCAGGAATTCTTGCCTTTGCAGGCGTAACAAAGCTGGCATTGGAAAAACGAGTGTTATCTCAGTATTTTGGAAATATTGCGTTTGCGTATGAGGATTACGGGTATCCCTATTGTCTTGCAACGACGATTTTTAACACGGGAATCAGCTGTCCGCAGGATTATTCCCAGGAAAGCATTGATCAGATTCTCAAAGATGAGGAGGCAGCAGGAGAGACAGATACCGAGAAACGTCCTAACATCATTTTTCTGCAGCTGGAATCTTTTTTTGATCCGGAGTTGGTGAATTATCTGAATATTTCAGAAGACCCGATTCCGTATTTTCGGAAACTGATGAAGGAATATTCCTCCGGCTATTACCGTGTGCCGTCTGTAGGTGCAGGAACTGCCAATACAGAGTTTGAGAGTATCACGGGAATGAGCCTTCATTACTTTGGACCGGGAGAATACCCTTACAAGAGTATTTTGAAGGAAACGATCTGTGAGAGTGCTCCATATGTACTGAAACAGCTCGGATATAGTACGCATGCGATTCACAATAACGAGGCAAACTTCTATGGAAGACGGATCATTTTTCCGAATCTTGGATTTGACAGCTTTACTTCAGAGGAATATATGCCGAGAGAAGATGAGCAGAACCCGCTTGGATGGGTGAAGGATGAAGTGCTGACGGAAGAAATTCTCAAGGCGATGAAATCAACAGAGGAACCGGACTATATCTACACGATTTCTGTACAGGGACATGGAGATTATCCGGATGAACCGATTCTGGAAGATCCAAAGATTACGGTGTCTGGCTGTGATACGGAAGAAGAGAATTGCAAGTGGGAATATTATGTAAACCAGATCAATGAGATGGATCAGTTTGTTCAGGAATTGACAGAGGCGTTGAGCGAATGCGGAGAAGAGGTGGTTCTTGTGATGTATGGAGATCATCTGCCGACGATGGGACTTGAGGTAGAAGATTTGAAGAATCGCTATCTTTTCCAGACCAATTATGTCATTTGGGACAATATGGGACTCAAGAAGAAGGATGAGAATCTGTCTTCTTATCAGATGGCCGCAGAAGTTATGGATCGTCTTGGTATCCATGAGGGAACCATTTTTAAATATCATCAGGCGAGAAAAAATACGAAAAATTATCAGGTGGATCTGGAAATGCTTCAGTATGACCTGCTTTATGGCGCGCAGTACGCTTACCAGGGAAAGAGTCCTTTTACGCGCACAAAGATGAGAATGGGTATTTATGATTCCACTTTGGATTCGGTCGTTTCAGCGCCGGGGCTGGAGGACAGCTACTACATCAAGGGTACAAACTTTACTCCATCCAGCCAGCTTCAGATCAATGGAGAGTGGTACGATACCACCTATGTCAATCCGAGTACACTGTTAATCAGCGGCTACACTTTTGAGGAAATGGATAAGCTCTGTGTGGTTCAGCGAAGCAACAGTTCTACCAGAAAGGCATTGACAAAGACGCATGACCGTCTGTATTATGCTGTAAAAGAGAAAAAAGAATAGAAAAATCGTTTGTTTTTTTGCATTGTAAAAAAATGTCGGAGAAAAAATTACGATTGTGCTGGACAACTATCACCGCTGTTATTACAATAATAGAGAAGAAGTAACTGTTCAGAAGGTAATATCCCGCGAGGTGTTTTCATGCAAAATGCATGAAAATCCCGAGAGATACAAGCCAAAATCCCATCATCAAAGATGATTTTTCATGGATTTTGGCTCGTATCTGTGAGGATGCTGAACAGATACGAGAAGAAATCTTCAAATACTAATAAAGGATAAAACGGTGATAGTTTTGAATTACAAAGAAGCAGTTGATTATATAGAAGAAACCCCTAAATTTACAACAAAAAATTCTCTGGATCACACAAAGGAATGCCTGCGCAGACTGGGCAATCCACAGGAGAAATTCCGTGTGATTCATGTGGCGGGAACAAATGGAAAAGGAAGTGTCTGTGCATTTCTTGCATCTATGCTCAGAGAAGGAGGATACCGATGCGGCTTGTTTACATCCCCACATCTGGTAAAAATCAATGAGAGATTTCAGATGGATGAAATCATGGTCGATGATGAGACATTTCTCAATGCCTTTTTGAAGGTGAAAAAGCTGGCAGATGATCTGGTGGCGGAAGGAAGTTACCATCCCACTTATTTCGAGATGTTGTTTTTGATGGGAATGGTGATCTTTGCAGATGCAGGAATGGAGTATGTGGTGCTTGAGACGGGGCTTGGAGGAAGATTGGATGCAACGAATTCCATTGAGGATCCTCTTGCCTGTGTCATTACCTCCATCAGCCTGGATCATATGCAGTATCTTGGCAATACGGTGCGTGAGATTGCAGGAGAGAAGGCTGGCATTATCCAGCCCGGAATTCCGGTGGTATATGACGCCAATGCTTTGGATGCAGCCGAAGTGCTTGCAAAGAAAGCGAAAGAACTGAAAAGCCCTGCCTGGTCTTTGACAGAAAATGGTCAGGAGTTTGAGGTTACCCGTCAGGGAATCACTTTTGAGATGGAATTGAAACATTTTGGAAAACAACAATTCCAGATTCCTTTTATCGCGAAATATCAGGTGATGAATGCCAGACTCGCACTGACTTGCATGGATGTTCTGGCAGAGCAGCTTCCACTTTCTCTGGAACAGATGAAAGCGGGTATTGCCAATACCAGATGGCAGGGACGTATGGAAACGATTGCACCTGGAATTATTGTTGATGGGGCGCACAACGAGGACGGCGTGCGTCGTTTTGTGGAGACAGCTGCTCATTTCCAGAAGCAGTATCCGATTACACTGTTGTTTTCCGCTGTATCTGACAAGGACTATCAGGATATGATCCGTGAAATGTGTGAGGCAATTTCGTTTCGCCATGTCGTGACGACAGAGGTAGGCGGTTATCGGGAAGTGCCGGCAGAGGAACTTGCAGAGATTTTCCGTCAGAATGGATGCACAAGTGTTTCAGCTTTTTCACAGATACCGAAAGCCTATGAAGAAGCTGTAAAAGAAAAAGGTGAGGATGGAATGCTGTTTTGTGCAGGATCTCTGTATCTTGTTGGAGAAATCAAAACATATTTACAGTCACAAAAACAGTAAGAGGTGAGTGTACATGATTAATTATGAAGAAGAACTGAAGAAATTTGAACCATGTCTGGATGTGGACGAGGCTGAGGGAGCAATCTATGACAGAGAACTGACAGACGTGATTGACATTTTGAAACAGATGCTTCGTGATACAAACAACGACAACAGCAAAAGAAAGTAGGAGAGATACATGAATTGTTTGAATTGCCAGACACCTGTCAGCCGTGGAACGGAATATTGCCCGAAGTGTGGATTTCATGTGCTGTCTCAGAGAAAAGCAATCTATCTGTCCAAGCTGTACTATAACCAGGGACTGGAAAAAGCCAGTGTCAGAGATTTGTCAGGAGCAATCAGCTGTCTCAGGCAGAGTCTGAAGTTCAACAAGCTGAATATACAGGCGAGAAATCTCCTTGGCCTTGTGTATTTTGAGACGGGTGAGGTGGTGGCAGCACTCTGTGAGTGGGTCGTCAGTAAGAATATGAAGCAGAAAGATAACCTGGCTGTTTACTATATTGACAAGCTGCAGGCCAATCCGATCCGACTGGAGATAATCAACAGAACAGTGAACAAATATAATCTGGCGCTGTCTTATTGCAGACAAGGCAATGAAGACATGGCTGTGATTCAGCTGAAAAAACTTCTTTCCCAGAATCCGAAACTGATCAAGGCATATCATTTGCTGGCACTTGTACAGATGAAAGAGGGAGAATATGCGAAAGCCAGAAGAACGCTGAAAAAGGCGCTCAAAATAGACAAAACCAACACAACTTCGCTGCGTTTTCTCAGAGAAGTCGATGAACAGACAGGAACGACTACCGATTTGAGTGGAAGAACGAGAAAGGTGTCGTCGGGAGCTTCGGAAAATCCTCTGAAAAAGAGGATGGTTAAAGCTGGAAATGATTTTGTGATTGTTCCGCCGCCGTTTCGGGAACGCTCGAAGGTTGGATTTGTGATAAATGTGCTGGCTGGTGTACTGATTGGAGTGGCGGTCATGTGGTATCTTGTAGTTCCGGCCAAAACGCAGCAGGCGTATGATACCATGAATCAGGAGATCCTTGCGTCGGGAGGTGCGCTGCTTACGCAGGAAGTGAAGGAAGAGCCACAGCAGGAAGAAACAGACAAGAGTCAGGATTTGGAAACACAGCTTGCCGAAGCTTCCTCGAAAGCATCCAGTGCAGAAAATCTGATGCTGGCTTATCAGGCGATGGATACGCAGGATTTGAAAAATGCTGCGCAATATCTGAAAAATGTGCAGGAAGAAGATCTGTCTGGGAAAATGAAAGCGATTTATCAGACTGTCAATAATACCATCAATCCGCCACAGGAGCAGCCGGAAGATACACAGGCTGACAGTGGAGAAGGAGAATACGATAGCAGTTATGACAGTGGCTATGACAGCGGTGCGGGTGATGATTATTAAAAAAGAAAAAGCATACATAAGAAAAGTTTTTAAAAGTAAAGGATTTTAAAGACTTTTCTTTTTTTATTATCAAAATTAGTATTCTGATAAGTTGATTTTTGAAATGATTTTGCAGAAATAAGAAATTTAGACGCAAAATGATTCGAGATATTAACTTGTTAGAGCGCTAGTACATCGAATAATAAGTTTCTGATATATTGGCGCAGAATGATTGTTTCATATGCAAGGCGGAGGAATGAGGCGTAGCGGTGGCTACGTCGATTGACGACAACGCAGCAGATGAACAATCAGGCAAGTCAATGTGTCA
>JALFVM010000137.1 GCA_022787145.1 Lachnospiraceae bacterium
AATTTCATCAGCATGGCGTGAATTTCATACCAGGTGTCGTCTTTGGTCCAGTTCATGGCCTTGTTGACACTGAAGGTTCCGTTGATGATAAAGAGTACGAGCATTTCTGCCTCTTTCTGGGAGAGACTGAAATGATCCATAAAAACCGGAACCAGTTTTTTGCGCTGTGACTGGTAAATTTTGTTTACGACATAGCTGGACAACGTCTCATCTTTGAAAATCGGGCGATATTTGGATAACTGTCCAACTTTCTGCGTGACAGGAAGCATGGATTCGTGCCCGATGACAGAGCTTTCCTTATTATAATGCAAAAGATTGAGAATCTGATCCACATCTTTATCGGGATTGTGAACGTTTTTTTCCGCTGTCTCCAGAGCCTCTGTTAAAAGTTCGTCGAGTACATCGGTAAGCGTCTTGTAATGGAGATAAAAAGTAGCTCTTGTAATGTTGGCGCGCTTGCAGACCTCTGTGACGGTGATCTGCTCGAAGTTTTTATGGTATAAAACAGCCAGAAGGGAATCCTGAATCAGTTTTTTTGTATATAAAGTTCGATGATCTGTTTTGCGTGGTTTTTTGTTTTCTTTTTCCATTTTTTATCCTTATATGCAAAAGTTCTTAACAAAAAACTGATTTTGTCAAGAAATATACATTTTTGTCAAAATTGTCAATTGTATTCTATGTGTAAATTATGTTAAATATTATACGGAATGTCAAGAAATTTACAAAAAAATTACATAAGAAAATAGGAGCATACGAAAATGGGAATTAACAACATTATACTGCTGCTTGGGGGACTTGGACTGTTTCTGTTTGGCATGAGCTATATGGGAGAAGGTCTTGAGCTTGCGGCAGGACCGAAGATGAAAGACCTGTTGGAGAAACTCACCCGCAATCGGGTAATCGGATTTTTGCTTGGTATGCTGGTAACGGTTGTCATTCAGTCTTCCTCTGCGACGACCGTTATGGTTATGGGCTTTATCAATGCCGGAATCATGGATCTGGCACAGGCGGCCGGCGTTATCATGGGTGCGAACATTGGTACGACTATCACCAGCATCATCATTGCGCTGGATGTATCCGGTATTGCACCGCTTTGTATCTGTATTGGTGCGGCCATGATGCTGTATACGAAGAAAAAAAATATCCGTTACACCGGACAGGTCATTCTCGGATTTGGAATGCTGTTTTTGGGGCTGGATACGATGAGTGGGGCGATGGCACCGCTGAAGGATTCTCAGGTATTCCAGGAATTCATTCTGAATGCCAAAAATCCGCTTCTCGGATTCCTCGTCGGACTTGTATTCTGCTCTGTGATCCAGAGTTCTTCTGCGGCAGTCGGTGTCATTCAGGCACTGGCGATGCAAGGATTGATGCCGCTTCATTTCGGCGCATATATTATCTGCGGAATCAACGTAGGCTCTGCGACACCGGCACTGTTATCTTCCTTTAATGCGAAGAACAATGCAAAACGTGCGGCTTTGATTTATCTGACCTTCAATGTGATAGGTTCCATCATCTTTATACCACTCACGATGATTACACCGATTACGAGCATGATCGAGGCGGTGGTACCAGATCCGAAATTCAGGATCTCCATGTATCACATCATCTTTAAGCTGGTGACCGGTATGATTCTTCTGCCATGTATCAACTGGGTAGTAACCTTCACCTATAAGCTGGTTCCGAAGAAAGAGCACGAAAGTGCATTCCGCCTTCAGTATATCGACCCGGATATGCAGGGTTCACCGGCTGTTATGTCTCTGCAGGTAGAAAAAGAAGTCAATCGTATGGCAGACCTGGTATGTGAAAATCTGGAAGCTGCATCGAACGGTCTGATTAATGCAGATATATCAGAAACGCACAATATTCAGGAGCGGGAGCAGATCATTGATTATCTGGCAGCAGCAATTACCGATTATCTGGTAAAAGCCAACTCCACAGAGATGCCGGAAAAGGTTGCCCGTTATCTGGGTGATACCTTCCATGTAATCAACGATCTGGAGCAGATTGGAGATCATGCCGTGAAGATTTGCATGCAGACGGAAAAATGTGCAGGTGCACGTATGACCTATTCCAAATCTGCAAAAAGTGATCTGGAAAAAATCTATGAGGCGGACAGAAAACTTCTGGGTGATGCATTGGAATATTTTAAGGAAAATGAAATCTCTGCGGAGGAATGGTTCAAATTCAAAAAGACAGAGAAGAAGATCAACCGGAACATATCTAAGGCACAGAGCGGTCATATGGAGCGTATGAAATCCGGAAAATGTGGCTCTGAGCAGGGACTGACATTTATCGAGGCGTTGAACAGTTATTCCAGAATTGTGAATCATGTATCCAACATTGCGGAAATCAGAAGTATCAACCGACTGGAAGCAATGAGAAAAATTGTATAAGAAAGATAGGTAGGAAAAAAGCACGAGAGATAAAACTTTCGTGCTTTTTATAATACCGTCAGATAATTCAGTGCGCCTTCTGGTGTGCCACTGCCCTTTTCCAGCAGATGAATCAATTCTTGAATAGTCTTTTCAATCTCATCCTCTGAAGAAGGAACTAACGTGTTATCGAGTTTTACGGTCAGGACAATCAAAACGATTTCGGCCAGAGCAGACGGAGACAGGCAGTGTGTGCTTCCCTCCTGCATGGCCTGTTCGATGATTGCAGTCACTTCCGGTTTTAATTCGGAAATCAGGTGAGAGATGTACTTCTGATGTAGAAATGCCTGGTCCTGAGCGCTGTTGTACATGGCACTTTGCCGCTGTTTCAGAAAGACAGAGGAGGAGCTTCGACATGCCTGAAAGATCATAGCCATTCTTGTAAATGGAGAGATGTCTGTCTGTTTGGCCAGATTTTTGGCAGTCTCCAGAGGCTTCTCGTAATTTCGGGCTACCAGAGCCTCCCAGATTGCTTCTTTCGAAGGAAAATAGTAATAAATGCTTCCTTTGCCGATTCCTGCTTCCTGGGCAATCTCGCTGACGGAGATTGTTTTCATGTCTTTGTTTTCCAATAATGTCTGGAGTGCATCCAGAATTTTGTCATACTTTGTTAAATTTGCCATATATTGTCCTCCACAAATCACTATCTTCATAGTATAACACAGAAAAAGCACAGGAAACAACTGGAAAAAGAAACAAAAGAAAGAGAAAAAAATGTCGGAAATTTGGGATGAGGAATAGTTGACCGATGGTCGAAAACGTGATATTTTGTTTAAGAAACAAGTCGACCGACGGTCGAAAATCGAAATGGAGGATAAAACATATGACTTATGCAGAGTTCTTTTCAGAGATAAAAGGAAAATTTATGGAGGCAGATGTGAGTGATGTGACTGAGCATCTGGCATACCAGTTTAATATTATCGGAGATGCGGAAGGCATCTTTTATGTGGAAGTAAAGGAGGGACAGCTTTCCGTAGAACCATATGAATATTTTGACAGAGATGCTATTTTTATTGGCAATGCAGAGACTTTTATGAAGATTGCAGAAGGAAAGCTCGACCCAGTTCTGGCAGTCACACTTCAGAAACTGAAGTTTGAGGGAAATGTAGACAAGGCTTTAAGATTAAAAGAATTAATTGACAGCAAACGGAAATAAATGAAAGAGCTAATCCCCCAGCTATGCTGGGGCGAATAGTGTAGTAGTGACGTTGTATGGTGATAAATAAAGCCTCCTATGCTACAATAGTAAAGGTGTCTCAAGCCAATACTAGAAGAATAGGAGGCGGTCCAAA
>JALFVM010000142.1 GCA_022787145.1 Lachnospiraceae bacterium
TGCAGTATGGAGATTTGCCGAGACTGCAAAAGGAATTGCAGCAGGCGGAGGAAAATGACAATAGCGGTGAGCGTCAGCTTCTGCATGAGCGTGTGACCGACGATGAGATTGCCCGTATCATTTCAAGATGGACGGGAATTCCAGTTGCCAAACTGACGGAAGGCGAGCGCACGAAGATTCTTCATCTGGAAGATCAGCTCCATGAGAGAGTTATCGGACAGGATGAGGGTGTACAGAAGGTGACGGAGGCGATCCTTCGTTCCAAAGCGGGAATCAAAGATCCGACCAAACCGATCGGCTCGTTCCTGTTCCTCGGACCTACCGGTGTCGGTAAGACGGAGCTTGCCAAAGCACTGGCAGAAAATCTGTTTGACGATGAGAACAACATGGTTCGTATCGATATGAGTGAGTATATGGAGAAATACTCCGTATCCAGACTGATCGGAGCACCTCCGGGATATGTTGGTTACGAGGAGGGCGGTCAGCTGACAGAGGCAGTACGTCGTAAACCATACAGCGTTGTTTTGTTTGATGAGATTGAGAAAGCGCATCCAGATGTATTTAACGTACTTTTGCAGGTGCTGGATGACGGACGAGTCACAGATTCTCAGGGACGTACCGTAGACTTTAAAAATACAATCCTGATTATGACTTCTAATATCGGTGCCTCTTATCTGCTGGATGGAATTACCGAAGGTGGAGAAATCAAACAGGAAGCCCAGGATATGGTCATGAATGATCTGCGCGGTCACTTCAGGCCGGAATTTTTGAACCGTCTGGATGAAATAATTTTGTTTAAACCATTGACAAAAGACAACATTGGTAACATAGTAGATTTGCTGGTAAAAGATTTGAACCGTCGTCTGACTTCCCAGGAGTTGTCTTTGGAACTGACCGATGCAGCCAAATTACGTGTGATCGAGGATGGATACGATCCTGTCTACGGTGCAAGACCATTGAAGCGTTATCTGCAGAAGTATGTAGAGACGCTTGCAGCGAAACGGATTCTTGCGGGAGATGTGCGTGCCGGTGACACCATTGTTCTGGATGTGGCAAACGGAGAATTTATTACCAGATTAAAATAAGAGAAATCTGTGTAATAAGGAGGAACGTATGATACCGAAGGATCCCGTCATTCTTCTGAGTTATGTAAATACTCAGCTTAGGGATTACTATGAATCCCTGGAAGCACTCTGCACCTGCAGAGGTTTAAATAAGAAACAACTTTTGGAAAAAATGGACAGTATTGACTACCATTATGATGAAAAGACAAATCAGTTTATTTAAGAAAACGCTGCTGTTGTGTGGAAAAAACACAACAGCAGTATTTTTTGTGATTAATTCTTGCTTGTGAGCTGAATTAAATCAACAAAAGAATGATGATTATTGAAGAAACCTTGAAAGAGATATGTAAAAATATTGACATGCATTTGTAAAATGTTATAATAATCCCAGAATATTCCGTGTAAATTACAGCACGTGAATAATAAACCGGAGAGGAAAAAGAAAAGTGAAAAAACTGAAAAAATTAATGGAGAAAATAGTCCGGAAATTTTTCGGCACATCAAACGATTATAACAAGTTCTGCAACTCTCCTATTGAGGAGAACATGATTCTTCTGGAGGCAGGACAGGGAAAAAATATCAATGGAAATATGTTTGCAATTCTCAGAGAATTGAATACGAATGAGAAATGGAAGCATATGGAGCCTGTTTTTGTAGTTACGGATGCGAATGAAGAAAAGGCCAAAAGTCGATTTGAATTTTATAATTTAAATGCCAGAACGGTTGTTCGAAATACAAAGGAATATTGCCGCATTCTTGCGGTTGCAAAATATTTGATTACAGACAATTCTTTTCCTCCGTATTTTTATAAACGCGAAGGTCAGGTTTATATGAATACATGGCATGGAACGCCGCTTAAAACTCTTGGAAAATCTGACATCAAAAATGCATTGTCTCTGGCCAATATTCAGAAAAACTATCTGATGTCAGATTACGCATTGTTTCCCAATACATTTACAAGAGATGTCTTTATGAAAGATTATATGCTGGAAAATCTTTACACTGGCAAAGTGGTTTTGTGTGATTATCCGAGAAACAGCATATTTCTGGAACAGGATTTTGCAAAGAATCTCAGGAAGAAACTCAATCTTGAGGATAAGAAACTGATTGCTTATCTTCCTACATGGAGAGGAACAAGCCGAAAAGCGGATGTGGCAGCTCAGAAAGAAATTATGCATGAATATTTTCTGCAAATTGATGAGCTGCTTCGTGAAGACCAGATTTTTTATGTGAATCTTCATTTCCTTCTGGGAAATGAAATGGATTTTGAAGACTATGAACATATTAGACCGTTTCCGCCGGAATATGAAACCTATCATTTCCTGACGATATGCGACATGCTGGTGACGGACTATTCAAGCGTATTTTTTGATTTTGCATCCACCGGGAAAAAAATTATTTTGTTTCCGTATGATCTGGAAGATTATATGCGTGACAGAGGAACTTATTTTCCGATTACGGATTTACCGTTTCCGATTACGTACAGCGTAGAGGAACTGATCAGGGAAATCAATTTACAGGAACCAACAGAGAAATACACAGAGTTTCTGGAAGAATATTGCGGTTATCGTGACCTTCACGCACCGGAAAAGGTTCTTGAGCTGATGGTTTATCAAAATGACAGAAATATCGTGACAGAAGATGCGCCAAATAACGGAAAAGAACTGAAGCTTGTTTATGTGGGTGAACTTGTCACCAGGATACAGAATCAAAAAATACTGGAATATATTCAAAAACTGGAAACACAGAAGACAAATGTTCTTCTCTGTTTCCGGTCAGCTATGAAACCGAATGTGGTGGAAACGCTCAAACAGATGCCGGAAGATGTAAACTATATGGCTTTGATATCCAAAATTGATCTGAAGGTATGGGACAGAGTAAAGGCAATTCTTTCCATGCGAAGCAGATGGCTGGCGAGACGGATGGATGAAGGACTGCGGCTGGCTTTTTTGCGTGAAAGAAAGAGAATGTTCTATCATATAGAACCGTCGAAGGTGATTTATTATGCAGGAAATCCCAATTATATATGTAAGATTTTAGGAACTTTCCACTGTGAAAAAGAGGCATTTATTCAGTCGGATATTTTCTATGGAAATGTGGTCAGTAAAAAAAAGTTCCATGTGATGAAAGATTATTTCCAGAGAAAGTATGATGTGGTACATGACCTTCATGATGAGGACGTCAGCCGGTATTTTTTGCCAGAGAATCTGGATGGATATTATAACAGCTGTTTTCAGATATCCAATGTGTTCAAGAGATTTTCAAACAAAAATAATAAAGTTAGCATTCGTGCGCTGGCATTGATCAAAACAGCGATGCAATGGGATTTGAAAAAACTGAAAATAAAAATCGGAGAAGAACTATATGATGTGCATATATCAAACGTAATAAAACTGGGCAGATCATGTTTTCTTTGCTGTTACTCGCTCAAGGTTCCGATTGAGAATATGAAAATCCTTGATATTCAGAATAAAATAAATTTTGTATATCAGGACGAATGTAACCGCGGATTGAAGAAGGGAATACGTTACAGTGCTTTCAATTTCTCCAAAGGAAAAGGAAAGAGCGGACCGATTTGTATTTTTAAAGAGGAAAATACATCGGCTTATTTCAAACAGTCAAACTGCAATTATCTCTACCTTACTGTGAGAGAACGCAATCTGACAGACTACAGACGTGCACAGATTCGGCTGTTTTGGGCATATTACGCTGCCAGAATTATGTCAAAGAAAAATATTCTTCTTTTATATGAAAAGAATAGCAGCCGTTATGAGGAAAGTGCCTCTGTTCTGTATGAAAAGCTTCTGGATCAGGGGTACAAAAATGCATATTTTATTATTGACAGAAGTTATGAACATCTGGATGAAATCCCTGAGAAATATCGCTCAAATTTGGTGTATAAGGGAACTTTCCGTCATTATCTCTACTTTTTTATGGCAAAGACTTTTATTGGTTCCGAGATGAGAGCGCATGCGATTGATCTTCGTGTGCAAAATAAATATGCGATCAAAAGACTGGCTGATAAAAACATCAATTATGTATTTTTGCAGCATGGTGTCATGTATATGGTATCTTTGGATTCCGAATCCAGAAGATTTTTTAAACCGGACAAACTGAATGGGATTTATCGAGTTGTTACTTCTTCTGAGAAAGAAGCGGAGCATTTTATAAAACTTGGCCGTTATAAACCGGAGTTTATGTATGTGTGTGGTCTTCCGAAATTTGATAAAAACTGTTTGGATTCAGATGCGGACAAAATTGTAATTATGCCGACGTGGCGTTCCTGGGAATATAATGATGTTCGCTTTGATTTTGAAAGTTCCAAATATTATCAGATGATCTGCCGTATATTTGAGTCAATTCCAGAGGAATATCATGAAAAGATAGTGATTTTGCCGCATCCGTTATTTTTTGATTTCGTAAAAGATGTTGACTTTGGGTTAAAGAAGTATTTTGACAGCAATACAAAGTATGATGAAATTCTGAGAAAAACAAGAGTATTGATTACCGATTATTCATCTATAGCATACGATGCTTTTTATCGTGGCTCAAATGTCATCTTTTACTGGGAAGAAAAAGATGAGTGTCTGAAAGAATACGGTGCCTCTGCAAAATTGATGCTGAATGAAGAAAATGTTTTTGGCGATATCTGCTATTGCAGTGAAGATCTTCAGAGAGTATTTTTAAAGAATTATCATCAGCCGCAGGAAAAACAGTTTGTAGAACGATACAGGGAAATTGTGGAATTCCATGACGGAAAAAATACAGAACGTCTGATTGAGCTGATGAAACAAGACAGTCTTATCTGAGAAAACAGAATCGTGGGCCTATAGAAGATTGGCTTGACAAAAATGTCGATTTTGCATACTATAAGAATAGAATCACAGCAAAAGGCGTTGAGCGGAAAGAGTAGTGGCCATACCGCATCACAGAGAGGAATTGCCATCGGCTGTAAGCAATTCTGATGCAGGAGGTTGTGAAGTGCGTCCGTGAGCTGACCGGGTGAACGTGTGAGTAGTCCGGTACGTTGGCACACGTTACGTGTATCGAGTGGAGGAGCCTATCCTCTATAAGAGTGGAACCGCGGATAGCTTCGTCTCTTAACTGGGACGAGGCTTTTCTTATTTTCTGCGGGATAAAAATTAGGAAGTCAGAGGTGTTTGACATGGGTTTTTTTCAACATATGAAAGAGGAATTTGCCGTTATTCAGGAGCGTGACCCGGCAATCAAGTCCCCGATGGAGGTTTTACTGTATCCGAGTTTTCAGGTTATGATGAAATACAGAAGAGCTCATAAGCTGTATGAAAAAGGGCATTATTTCCTGGCCAGATGGATTTCTCAGAGAGCAGCGCGAAAAACGGGAATCGAGATTCATCCGGGAGCGCAGATCGGAAAAGGGCTGTTCATTGACCATGGAAGCGGTGTGATTATTGGAGAGACAACTATCATTGGAGATAATGTGACACTCTATCAGGGCGTGACGCTGGGCGGTACAGGAAAAGAGACGGGGAAACGTCATCCGACGCTGAAAGATAATGTCATGGTAAGCTGCGGTGCCAAGCTTCTTGGCTCGTTTACCGTAGGGGAAAATTCCAAGATTGGAGCAGGTGCGGTGGTGCTTGAAGAAGTTCCCCCAAACTGTACGGTTGTAGGAGTGCCGGGTCGTGTGGTAAAATTAAAGAATGTGAGAGTTCCTCGTGTGGACATGGATCAGATCCATCTGCCCGACCCTGTCAAAGAAGATATTGCCGCGCTGCAGAAAGAAAATACGGCATTATACAATCGGCTTGTGGATCTGGAAGTCCAGCTGCGCGAGTTAAAAAGAAAAGACAATGAAAAAGGAGTAAATAGAAAAAATGAAGATTTATAATACTTTGTCAAAAAGAAAAGAAGAATTTGTTCCTCTTGAAGAGGGAAAAGTAAAAATGTATGTATGCGGTCCTACCGTGTACAATCTGATTCACATCGGCAATGCACGTCCGATGATTGTGTTTGATACGGTTCGTCGTTACATGGAGCATAAAGGATATGAAGTAAATTATGTATCCAACTTTACCGACGTAGATGATAAGATTATCGCAAAAGCAATTGAAGAGGGAACAACCGCTGAGGAGGTTTCTCAGAGATATATTGCGGAGTGCAAAAAAGATATGGCAGATATGAATGTAAAACCTGCCACCACACATCCTCTTGCAACACAGGAAATTGATGGCATGATCGATATGATCCAGACATTGATTGACAAAGGATTTGCGTATCCGGTAGCAGACGGTACGGTGTACTTCCGTGTGAAAAAATTCAAAGAATACGGCAAACTGTCCCACAAGAATCTGGATGATTTACAGTCCGGGTTCCGCTCTTTGCAGGTGTCCGGAGAAGATCAGAAGGAAGATCCGCTCGATTTCGTTCTCTGGAAACCGAAAAAAGAAGGTGAGCCGTCCTGGCCATCTCCGTGGTGTGACGGTCGTCCGGGCTGGCATATTGAGTGTTCTGTCATGTCCAAAAAATATCTTGGCGAGGAGATTGACATTCATGCCGGCGGGGAGGATCTTGTTTTCCCGCATCATGAAAATGAGATTGCGCAGAGTGAGTGCTGCAATGGAAAACAGTTTGCACGTTATTGGATGCACAATGCATTTTTAAATATTGACAACAAAAAAATGTCCAAATCTCTTGGTAACTTTTTTACCGTAAGAGAAGTCGGAGAAGAGTATGATCTGCAGGTACTGCGTTTCTTCATGCTCAGTGCACACTACAGAAGTCCGCTGAATTTCAGCCGTGACCTGATGACTGCTGCGAAAAACGGACTGGACAGAATCGTGACCTGTGGCACTGCTTTGAAGGATTATGCGGCAGCTGCATCCGGAAATGCAACAGAAGAAGAGAAGAAGCTGATGGGAGAACTGCAGGGATTTGTGGACAAATTTGATGCAGCGATGGATGACGATTTTAATACAGCTGATGGAATTTCTGCTATTTTTGAACTTGTAAAATTTGCAAATACAAATGTAAATGAAACAAGTTCCGCTGAATTTGTCAATGCAGTATTTGATACACTCAAAGAACTGAGTGACATTATGGGACTGATCGTTGTGAAAGAAGAAGAGATTTTAGATGCTGACATCGAAGCGCTGATTCAGGAACGTCAGGATGCAAGAAAAGCGAAGAACTTTGCTCGTGCGGACGAAATCCGCGATCAGCTCCTGAAACAGGGAATTGTACTGAAAGACACAAGAGAAGGAGTAAAATGGACGAGAGCATAAAGTATCTGAAAGAGCAATTTCAATTAGAAGATATTGATATCCGCACGTATTCGCCGCTGACACTGGCCTATATCGGAGATGCGGCATATGAGATGGTGATCCGCTCCATTTTGGTGATGCAGGGCAATTGCCCGGTTGGCGCGTTTCATCAGAGGGCAAGCCGTCTGGTAAAAGCCCCGACACAGTCCAAAATGATGGAATGCATCGAGCCCATTTTGACGGAGGAAGAGGCGCATGTGTACAAACGCGGACGAAACGCGCATTCCTCGACAACGGCGAAAAATGCTTCTGTGATCGAGTACCGCAGAGCAACGGGATTTGAGGCGGTCATGGGATATTTGTATCTGAAACAAGACTGGAAACGAATGATTGACCTGGTAAAGGTCGGCCTTGAGAATGGAGTTAAGAAAATATGAGTGAGCAGATTGAAGGACGCAATGCGGTGATGGAAGCCTTCCGCGCAGGACGTCCGGTGGACAAATTATATGTGCTGGATGGCTGTCAGGATGGACCTGTCCGTTCAATTACAAGAATTGCCCGGAAAAACGATACCATTATCAATTATGTCTCGAAGGACAGACTGGATCAGCTGTCAGAGACCGGTACACATCAGGGAGTCATTGCACAGGTGGCTGCGTATGAGTATGCGTCTGTGGAAGATATTTTGAAAAAAGCTGAGGAAAAAGGAGAACCTCCTTTTATCATTCTGCTGGATAACATTGAGGATCCGCATAACCTCGGTGCGATCATTCGTACTGCCAATCTGGCAGGTGCCCATGGGGTTGTGATACCGAAACGTCGTGCGGTCGGGCTGACAGCGACGGTTGCCCGCACATCTGCAGGTGCATTGAATTATACACCGGTAGCTAAAGTGACGAATCTTGGAAAGACCATTGACGAATTGAAAGAAAAAGGTATGTGGTTTGTGTGCGCAGATATGGGTGGAACGAATATGTATCAGCTGGATCTGAAAGGACCTATGGGGCTTGTGATCGGCAATGAGGGAGAGGGAATCAGTCCTCTTGTAAAAAAGAAATGTGATTTTGTGGCATCTATTCCGATGAAAGGAGACATTGATTCTCTGAACGCCTCTGTGGCTGCCGGGATTCTTGCTTTTGAAATTGCTCATCAACGAGGTTAGTGGGAGCGCTGCGATTTCTGTCGCGGCGCTTTGTGGCAGGAGAAATTATGCAGGATTATAGCAGTTATACAGATGAAGAACTGATTGAAATGTACCGAGGTAGTCGGGAACATACTGGAATTTCTGATTATCTCATTGAGAAATATAAAAATCTGGTGCGAAAAAAAGCCAGAGCGATGTATTTGATTGGTGCGGAGACGGAAGATTTGATTCAGGAAGGCATGATTGGACTGTTTAAGGCGATTCGTGATTATCGGCCGGACCGGGGGACATCCTTTCAGAGTTTTGCTAATCTCTGTATTGACAGACAGATGTACCATGCGGTAGAGGCCTCCAACAGGCAGAAACATCAGCCTTTGAATGCATATGTTTCGCTTAGTCTTGAGAACAGTGAGGAAGGAATTCTGAATGAACTGGTTGCAAGCAGTGCGGAGACTGTGGTGCTTGACCGGGAAAATGTGCAGATTATGCAGGAAAAAATTAAAGAATGTCTCAGTCCTCTGGAGAATAAAGTGCTTGACAGTTATTTAAAGGGGAATGATTATCTCAAAATTGCAGAGCAGCTTGGTCGCAGTCCCAAATCTGTGGACAATGCGCTGCAGAGGATTCGGGGAAAAGTCCGGGAATGTATTTTGGGAAAATAGATCTGGCGAATCATTTTTATAGCAGTTTAAAAGAAACGTAAGAGAATGTATTTTTGAGAAGGGAGAATTGACATGAAAAAAATAGGATTTATTGGTGTCGGAATTATGGGAAAATCCATGATTCGCAATTTGATGAAGGCAGGATTTGAGGCTGCTGTCTACAACAGAACGAAGGAAAAAGCTTTGGACGTGGTACAGGAAGGTGCTGTTTGGTGTGATTCTGTGGCAGAATGTGCAGCAGGACGTGACGCTGTCATCAGTATTGTTGGCTATCCGAAGGATGTGGAAGAAGTTTATTTTGGAGAGAAAGGAATCATTGCCAACGCAGACAAGGGTACTTATATCATTGATATGACCACGACCAGCCCGAAACTGGCAGTTCGAATTGCCCAGGAAGGAGAACAGGCAGGACTTCATCCTCTGGATGCACCAGTAACCGGCGGCGATACAGGTGCCAAAGCTGGAACATTGACGATTCTTGTTGGTGGAAAGAAAGAAGACTTTGATGCCTGCAAAACAGTGTTTGAGGCAATGGGAAAAAATATTGATTATGAAGGACCGGCGGGATGCGGTCAGCATACAAAAATGTGTAATCAGATTGCAATTGCAGGAGCACTGGCAGGTGCGTGCGAGGCAATGGCTTATGCGAAAAATGTGGGGCTGGATGTGCGTACAATGCTCAATTCTATTTCCACAGGCGCAGCGGGAAGTGCGCAGATGAGTAATGTTGCTTCACGTGTTCTGGATGAAGACTTCAATCCGGGATTTTTCCTGAAACATTTTATCAAAGATATGTCCATCGCTCAGGATGAGGCACAGGATGTGGATACGAAGCTGGCAGTTCTGGATGATGTGCTGGCTATGTGCAGAGAGCTGGAAGAACAGGGGATGGGTGATCTTGGAACGCAGGCGTTGATTAAACACTATAAATGGTAAGTACAAGAATGAGAAACGACCAATAAATGAAAGAGCTAATCCCCCAGCTATGCTGGGGCGAATAGTGTAGTAGTGACGTTGTATGGTGATAAATAAAGCCTCCTATGCTACAATAGTAAAGGTGTCTCAAGCCAATACTAGAAGAATAGGAGGCGGTCCAAA
>JALFVM010000145.1 GCA_022787145.1 Lachnospiraceae bacterium
ATCGTAAATCCATGTGGAAAAAATATTTGGGTGGACGGTCTGCAGAAACATCGCCCTATCGGTTCATTCTCCTTCCTCGGAAGATATCGCGTTGTAGACTTTCCAATTTCTAACCTGAGCAACAGCGGCATCGACCGTATTCAGGTATACGTAGGCAACAAACCACGTTCCATCGTAGAACACATCGGAACAGGAAGACATTACAGCATCAACTCCAAGAGCGGTAAGGTTCAGATTCTGTTCTCTGACGCCAATGTACAGAACAGCCTGTATAACACAGATATCTCTGCTTATCTGGCTAACCTGGATTACATCGAGCGCATGCATCATGACTATGTAGTCATCACACCAAGCTACATGGTATACGAGCAGGATTTCAACGCACTTTTAAACACACACATTGAATCCGGCGCTGATGTAACATTACTGTATCACTCTGTTGATAATGCAAAAGACCACTTCTTAAACTGCAACATTCTGAACCTGAACAAGCAGAAAGGTGTTCTTTCCATTGAGACAAACCATGGAAATGCGAAAAACAGACAGATTTTCATGGATACATATATTATGAAAAAAGACCTGTTGATTCAACTGATCCACCAGGCAAAGAAAACATCTTCCATGTTTACTCTGGCAGATATCGTCAGTGCAGAAGCTCAGGAAGAAAATCTTGATATCCGCGGCGTTGCTCATCGTGGCTTCTTCGCTTCCATCACAGATTTCAAGAGCTTCTACGATGCAAATATGTCACTGATCGACTACAAGACCGCTCAGACATTATTTGCAGACAACTGGCCAATTTATACTCGTACCAACGACTCCTGCCCGACCAGATATTTCGAAACTGCAGATGTAAAATCTTCTGTTGTATCTAACGGATGCCGCATTGAGGGAACGGTAGAGAACTCCGTAATCGGACGTGGCTGTATCATCAAGAAAGGGGCTGTCGTAAAGAACAGCGTAATTCTGGCTGGCACTGTCATCGGTGAAAACATCAGAGTAGAAAACCAGGTGGTAGACAAAGGTGTGAAAATCCTGAAGGTTCCGGAAGTAATCTCTCCGGCAGACCAGCCAGGATATGTAGAAAGACACGACAGCATCTAATTTTTCATACAATCTAACCTGATTCATAACGATAACAAAGACCGCGCAATCTGTCCTCAAAGGCGAGAGACCAGACGGTGCGGTCTTTTTTTCATTATTTTTTCTGCTTCAATACAATGGTTTCATATGCATGAAGTGTTTCTTTGCTTTTCCCATAGAGAAGTTCACCGTTAAGCTCCATTCCACGGATATCCATGTCACTGTTTCGATAATTCTGAACAAATACGTACTCTGTCTGTCCCAGAGAACGTGTACATACTTCTACATCTTTCGGAATATCTCCAGATACTGCTCTCTCTATTCCCAATTCATGAACCAGTTTCTCGCAAAGCACATCATAAAATTCCTGCTGTGCATCTGTGCCAATGTAATACGCCTGTCCCTGTCCATAGAGTTTTTTTGTAACAGCCGGAATTCCTGCATAAAATTCTTTTCCGTATTTCATAAGAACCTGCGCGTCCTTCACTTGCAGCAAATCACATATGGTACTGCAGGAATATTCGTTCTGGAACATACTGCCACCTTCTGGAATCAACGAATTGTGTTCATACTCATACAACGCATCTGTTTCGCTTCTCCTGAGTCCGAATACATCCATCAAACCGTATGGTGTACCACCAAGATAGCAGCGGTCCCACTCATCTGTAATTCCAGACCAGTGTCCCAGCACAAAACAGCCACCCTTTCTGACATAAGCTTCAATTCGCTCTTCCATGTTTTCCCGGAACATATACAGCATAGGCGCCAGTACCAGACTGTATTTTTCCAGACTCTTCGACTCACTGATGATATCCACATTGATTCCCTGACGTTTTAATGCTGTGTACATTTTCATCAGATTTTCATGGTAATGCAGTCCATCGTTTCTCGGGCCCTGTGAATCCTCCATCGCCCAGCGGTTTTCTGTATCATAAATAATCGCCGCCTTCGCACAAACTTCACTTCCTGCAACTTCCGAAAGTTTTTTCAGACTTTCTCCGATATACTTTACTTCCCGGAATACTCTTGTATCATCACCACCATAATGATCAATCACCGCTCCATGGAATTTTTCTGAACTTCCGCGACTCTGACGAATCTGGAAATACAACACACTGTCACTTCCGTGAGCAATGGCCTGTAAAGATGCTGCAGTCAAAAGTCCTGGTCTTTTCAGTTTGCTGATGCCATGCCAGTTTGTTCCGGAAGGACACGATTCCATCAGAAGATACGGTTGGTTTTTCAGACTTCTCATATAATCATGCTGAAGTCCATTATCCAGAGCCGGAACAATGTCTGCTCCCTTATGCCATACAGGGTAAGAATCCCAGGAAATCACATCGACACACTCTGCCAACTTATCATAATTCAGGCCCTCAAAATCATACATCAGATTTACTGTTGTCGGCTGCTTCGCTCCACCTTGACGCAAAGCAGCGATCTCATGCCGTACAAACTCTGCCGTTTTCTCGCTGACAAAACGTTTCCAGTCCAAATTCAATCCATGAACTGCACTTTCTCCCACTAGAGACGGACTTTCAATCTGATCAAAAGATTGATAAATATGACTCCAGAACGTTGTACACCAGCATTGATTCAGACGGTCAATCGTCTCGTATTTGTCCTTCAACCACTGGCGGAAAGCTTCCTGACACAATGGACAATGACAGTCTCCACCAAACTCATTGGATATATGCCACATAAGAATAGCAGGATGATTCGCAAAACGCTTCGCAAGATGTTCATCGATCATGGCTACCTTCTCCCGATATACGGGAGAAGTATAGCAATGATTGTGGCGACCGCCAAAAAGGTTGCGCTGTCTGTCCTGACGCACACGCAAAACCTCTGGATATTTATCTGCCATCCATTTTGGGCGGGCACCGGAGGGCGTAGCAAGAATCGTAGAAATCCCATTTTCATATAGCCGGTTGATGATATCCTCCAACCATTGAAAATTGTACTCACCTTCAGAGGGTTCCAAAACTGCCCAGGAAAACACCCCCAATGTCACCGTATTGATACCGGCTTCTTTCATATATGTTATGTCTTTCTCTAAAATGTCAGGCCGATCCAGCCATTGTTCTGGATTGTAATCCCCACCATGAAGAATATGATCTAATTTCATACTTTCCAAGTCCTCCTGTTTTTCATTCAAGTTTTCCTATTTTACAGCTCCTGTAATACCCTCTGCAAAGTTTTTCTGCAGGATAAAGAATACGATTGCTGTCGGAAGTGTCGTAATCAATACCGCAAGCATGAGCATACCGTAATCGGTCGTATAACCGGAAGTCAGGCTTGAAATCATCATCGGCATCGTCTGCGATGCACTTTTTGTCATAATAACTTTTGGCCACAGATAATTGTTCCATGCATTCATAAATGTAATCGTCATTGCTGCTGCATAGGTCGATTTCATTGTCGGCATAAACATGCGGAAGAAAATGCCAAGTTCGCTGAGTCCGTCAATTCTCGCCGCCTCAATAATCTCCTCCGGGAAGGATTTTGCCGCTGTTCGAAACATCATAATCAAAAATGGTGTCGAGATGGAAGGAAGCAAAAATCCAAGTGTACTGTTGAGAAGATTCATTGATGAGAACATCTGAAACAGAGGTACCATCAATGCCACAAAAGGCAGCATCATTGTCATAAGAATAATGACGAAAATCACATCTTTTACCTTATCTCTGTAAATCTCAAAAGCATATCCGGCCAGTGAGCACACCAGCAGGGATAAAATCGTTGTAATGACTGCATATTTAGCAGAATTCCAGAAGAATCTCCACACATCCTGAGATGCCATCAGATTTCTGTAATTTTCCAGAAGCTGTCCTCCAAAAGTCAGCTTACCTGCAACGACATCCACACTCTTATTTGTAGCGGCTATGATCATCCATACCAGTGGAAAGATTGACAATAGCGATACCACGATCAAAAATGCATATGATATTATTTTTGTACTCTTATTAGTCACGCTGCTCACCTACCTTCATCTGAACCAATGCCAACACTGCAACCATAATCAGGATAATAAATGACATGGCTGAGGTATATCCGAAATTCGGTACACCCTGAAACGCTTTGTTAAATATGTAATGGGACATCGTAATACTTGCATTTGCCGGTCCTCCCTGTGTCAGGTTTACAGACTCATCAAACAGCTGTAAGGTACCATTCGTGGACATGATTGCTGTCATCAGAATCGTCGGTTTCAAAAGCGGCACAGTGATCTTGAAGAAAATCTGGAACGGATTTGCTCCATCAATCTTTGCAGCCTCATAAACAGAATATTCAATATTCTGAAGGCCCGCCAGGTAAAATACCATATTGTAGCCTGTCCATCTCCAGATCAGCGCAATGATAATTACGATTTTGGCACTAGTCGGATGTGCCAGGAAATTATAACCATTCTCCAGAATTCCAATCTTTACAAGCAGCATGTTGATAAATCCATCTGTTGCAAACAGAGAACGGAAAATAATCGCATAAGCTACCAGAGAAGTTGCACATGGCAAAAAGATTGCTGTACGAAACAGTCCCTTGCAGCGAAGCTTCGGATTATTGAGCAGAGTAGCCAGTACCATACCCATAATCAACATCACCGGTACCTGAATAATCAGGTAAAAGAAACAGTTTTTGATCGACTGCAGAAAAACTTTATCCTGAAAAATTCGGATGTAATTGCTAAGCCCGCACCAGGTCATATTCACACCGGTTCCGGTCTTAAAAGAAGTAATCAACGCCCGGATTGCAGGATAAAAACTAAGTGCTAAAATCAGTGCAACGCCCGGAATCAGGAAAAACCACCCAACCATCTTACGACGCTGCAGCATACCCATTTTTTTCTTTGTATTCATAGTCATGCCCCTCACTTTGCAGTGTACTGTACATTAATTTCCCATATTGAACGATACGGTGTCCTCTGCGTTTTTCAGCTCACTCTCCACGTCAGCTCCACTGCAGATATTCGTCGCAGCCACTGCAAGCGCATCGTTTGCTTCTGTAAAGTACACACCTACATCAAATGCCGGTGTCTTGGATGCATATTCTGTGATCAGCTCAAATACCGGCTGTCCGCCATAAAATTCCTGCGGCTCAGAATACACTTCACTCTCTCCTGCCGGAATCCATGTAGATAATGCCCCTGCTCCAGGAAGAATCGTGTCATACAGCTCTGTACTTCCCGCAAATGTCTTTGCAAAGAAATCCTCTGCCATCTCTACATTCTTACAATTTGTTGTAATTGCCCAGGTAGCGCCACCCTGGTTAGAATAGTTCGTAGCACCCTCAATTCCCGGAAGTGATGGCATATTGGTAACTCTCCAGTTGCCCGCAGTATCTTCTGCTGATTCAACAGAAGCCAGAATCCAGCATCCATTGATTGCTCCAAGAGCTTTTCCGCTTGTAAAGGTTGCAATATACTCATCCCAGCTGTTTGCAGTTGTCATAACACCCGTATCAAACAGTTCCTTGTACACATCCATACTCTTTTCCAGAACTTTGTTTCCGACAAAATTCGGTGTTCCGTCTTCTTTCCAGATAGAGCCGCCTGCTGACTGCACCATCTGCATGATGATATCAGAAGATTTTGCCTGTGTAGAGAACAGAGAATAACCTGTTTTATCCAGAACATCTTTTCCGATTTCTATAAATTTATCCCAGTCAATATCTGTCAGATCGTCCACGGTGTATCCAGCCTGCTCCAGAAGATCAATACGGTAAGCAGCAACTTCCGTACCATTGTCAAACGGTACACCATAATTCTTTCCATCTACAACAGATGTTTTTAATTTTCCTTCAGAAAACTGTGAAAAATCAATTCCACTGTCTGTCAGATCCGTAAATAAATCCTGATAAGTCATCGCATATTTCTGATATGCAAAATCCTGCATCAGTAAAATATCCGGAAGCTGACTGTAATCTCCGGAAGACAGAATTGTAGATAACTGTGTCTGCATATCCTCCCAGGACACTTCCACCACATTCAGATCGAAATCAGGATTCTCTTTCTGATAGATTTTTTCCGCCTCTTCAATGGAATAAATATTAAATGCTTTATCCCATGCCCAGACTGTCAGCTCATTTGCATTTTCCTGTGTGGAAGCCTCTTTACTGCTCTCTCCGCCTGATGCTCCACCACCACATGCGGTCATCGAAAATGCCATCGCTGCTGATAACAAAACTGCCAATACTTTACGTTTCATACTTTCCCTCCTATTAATACTTTCTTGCATATTTAACAAATAAAATAGCGCTATTTTGGTAAATATGTACAATCCTTTAAGAGTTCCCTCTTTCCTACATGTACATATTATCCCAATATAGCACTTTTTTGTTAGCATAGCCAATCAAAAAACAGGCAAATTCGACTTTTTTTACCAACCTTTCTTTGCACTGATTTTATAGTTCAACAATTTGCTTTCATAATTGTCAGATGCCATCTTATACTGGTACGGCGTCACGCCGATAATCTTCTTAAAATTACGATTAAACGTCGATACATTGCCAAATCCGTTGCGATATGCCACCTCCTCCATAGAAGCATTGCTTTTCGTCAGCATATCACAGGCTTTTTCCACGCGCACGAGATTCAGATAATCCAGCGGACGCATATGCATATACTCCTGAAAATTTCTCCGAAAATGACTCTCACTGAGGCTGCATGCATCCGCCATATCACTGATTTTTACATCCTGGGAATAATACGTTTCTGCGTATTCGATCGCAGGCGCAATAACCATATATCCGTGTTTTGTCTGGGTATCCTCTGCTTCCTTTTCATAAAGACGCAAAATCTCAGTCACAAATGCCGTAAGAAATCCTCTGACTGATTTTCTGTAAAAACTCTTTTTCTCACTGACTTCACGAAGAATCAATTGAATAACCGCTTCCATCTGCGGATGCTCTTCTCCCTTTAGGAAAAATGCTTTTCTATATAATTCTTTCTTAAACCGACTCCTTACCCCAACAGATTCCATTTTCATTGCATCTTCAATCATTGAATCCATATCAAAATACATCCATTCCCAATACGCTTTTGTCCCCTCATCTGCATTTGTCGTATGAGGAAAATTAGGCGGAATAATCACATAACTGTCATCACAGAAATGATAGTGCCGATCTCCCAACACAATCTCTCCGCTCCCATAATGACAGATTCCCACCTCCATAAAATTATGAAAATGAAGATAATCAATGCCTTTTCCATATTCCTGAATCCATTCATCTCCGGTAAGCGCAAGTACCAGTTCTTTCTCCGGCATCGTATAATACCGAAACTCCATTTTCGGTTTTTGCTTTGCCATAACAAACACCCCTGTCCGAATTTTTTCGCATCACTTGATAACTTTATTATTGCATATACGAAATAGAAGCACAATATTTTTTAACTTTTTTGCAGCAAAATGCCGCCCCATTCGGAGCGGCATTCAGCTTTTTATTTCTCAGGCATATTGATAAATCTTACAAAATGATAACTCTCCAGAATCTGAAAATACTTCACAATCCTCGGATACAAAGGCTCTGCCTTATCACCAAACCGTTCTTTCTGCAAAGCAGCCAGTTCCGTCACTGTCTTCTCCCCGTCAATGAGAGGCCACAGATAACTTCCCTGCTGATCGAGATGAACATTGGTGATCTCAGGCTTATTGAATACCTTCTGTGCGATCCGGTTGAACAGCCCTGTGTTTTTCACTTCCAGAACGACACAATCCTTCCTGTCTCTGTGCCATCCCATTCCTTCGGCACGCTGTGGTATCAGATCCAGATAATTGATCTGTGCCTGTTTGTTTTTCTTTTTTTTCATTATGCTTTAT
>JALFVM010000002.1 GCA_022787145.1 Lachnospiraceae bacterium
CGGCTCAGGTTCTCTTGGTCGAGGAAGGTGATGAAAGTCCGCAGGTCTCCTTCATCGGCGACAACAATCAGCCCTTGTGGGGAGATGAGGACAAATCTTTGTTCCATATCCTCTTCCGTCCAGTTCTTGGGCGTATAATTACTCATTTTTCGTTCTCCACCCAGGCAAAAGAAATAGAGGGCCGGCGAGATACCTCCCAATTTGACATGATTGGGTTCCAAATATCGCTCTTTATACCGCTGGAGGAAGTGTGTCGTAATCAGGTTGGGTAGACACTCTGTCGCAAGATCCAGTATGAGGTATTCGCTGGTCCCATCATATTTGTTAAGCTGGATGTAGATGCATCCTACTGCGTGCATACGGGTAGCGGCATAGTCGCGTATATAAAGGAAGAACGTCCACGTATTATGGCGGCGTGTTTTGAATGTCCGTGTGTGGACGATAGAACCCATGATACAACTGTTATTGTATTTCCTATTGTATCTGCGTCCGAACGCGTTCAGTTCTACTTGCATAAATGCCTTAAGCTGGTTAAAATCCTGCTTGGCTTCTGCCACTATTTCTTCGCGAGTCATTGAAGGTGTAAACATAGTTGCTTGTTTTTATTGTTTGGTTTGGCTAATAAAAAACTTCTTCATTTAGATTCGTTTGCACGAATCTTCATAAAATCATCGATGGTCGTACGGACAGGTAAACCGGAGTAAGCGCACTTCCATAAATCTTTACGTTGTTTTTCCGAAAGGTTTTCCATTTCCTTCCAACGCTCCCGGATTTGTTTCTCCAACATATCCCACAGGTCCAATCTCCTTTGACAATTTTCTTTAAAACCCGGACGGTTCTGTTGTATTTCCGTGCGTTTGATGTACCGTTTCTGGATTTCCCGGCAGTTCGGCGTGTTGAACACTTGCAGCATCATCAGGAACTGTTGGTAATCCTTCTTTTCCTTATAGGCTTTCATGAAGCGGTTCATCAAATCTTCTTCTTCATAGATCTCTGCCTTATAGCGGCTCAGGTTTTGCAAGTCAAGGAAGGTGACCAGTACCCGAAGGCCATTGTCTTTGACTGTTACGATCAATCCCTGCGGTATCTGATAGATCGCCTTGTTTTCCATATCCTCTTCTGTCCAGTTGTTTGGGATAAAATACGTCTGCCGGTATTCCATATTGGATCTGAGGTAATAGAGTGCCGGATTCATCCCTTGTAAATTAACTTTGTTGGGTTCCAAATATCGTTCTTTGTATCGCTGGATGAAATGTGTTGTAATCAACTCGACAAAAAATGTATCTTTCAGGCTGATGAATAGATATTCCACAGAACCATCACTCCGTTGTAGTGGTGTATATGCTGTCGTACTGGCTTTGATGGTGTTTTTACTGTAACCGTGGACGTACATTTGCATGGTCCAACTATTGTGGCGGCTGCTGCGGAATACACGTTGCTTTGACAACGAGCCTAATATTCTTTGCTGATATTTGTTGATGCTGCTTCCGTATTGCCGAAAAAAAATTTCCGTTTCGATATCAAAACGCGATTTAAGCTCATAGTAATCATGTTTAGCTTCCTCATAAATCTCTTTGCGTGTCATGGTATGTGTAAACATAGGCTTTTTTCTTTTTTTTTGTTAGATCATATAATAAGGAATAAGGATATGATTGGCGCACTCACTGATTCCTTTTCTATTAATGGAATCAAAGGTAGTGATTATCTTATAGATTCAAAATGATCTATTATAAATTTTATCCCTAGATTTGGCTATCTGATTTTTTTTACGGATTTCTTTTGAAATGTTTGGATTTAAAATTTCTGCTAATTATATTTGCGATTGTTAAACAAAAGAAAGTATTTATAATATTACATTAGTATTATTTATGAAGATGTTTTTTGCTGAATCAAATAAAAGATTAGCCAGCCAGCCAGCCAGCCAGCCAGCCAGCCTAATCCATTATATAAAAGAATTGACGAGCGGAAGCCCGGTTACGGGAGGATTTTATCCTTCGGTAGCCGGGCTTCGCTCGTTCTTTTCTCTTGTGGTGAAGATTTAGCATGCTGTGTTTCTTGTTCGGAAGGAGCAAAAAAAGGAAAGTGGATCTTTTGAGTGACTCAGAAGGAGTAAAAATAGAAAAGTGAAGCTTTCGAGTGACTCAGAAGGAGTAAAAATAGAAAAGTGGATCTTTTGAGTGACTCAGAAAGGATAAAAATAGAAAAGTGAAGCTTTCGAGTGACTCAGAAAGGATAAAAATAGAAAAGTGAAGCTTTCGAGTGACTCGGAAGGAGTAAAAATAGAAAAGGAAGGAGATTTTTATGGCTGTATTTAAAAAGTTTGAGGGAAGCAATGCTTCTCGTTACAACAATTCCCTGCACGCCGCCTATCACA
>JALFVM010000178.1 GCA_022787145.1 Lachnospiraceae bacterium
CAGAAAGTGGGCAGAGAGTATTCCTGTATTTGAGGATAAGGACCCGTGGGGAGAGGAGAGAAATGCAGACTTTGTTGTAAACAGCCATCCGGCGGTACTGGACGGATTCATCAACCTTTTAAGGGAGGAATTGAAAGTAAGAGAAAGGATTTCCGATAGAACAAAAGCAGAGGTTACGACCGGGGAACAGGTACAGACACTGACGTTTTATGTGGCAGAATGTATGGAATTTCCGTCACTGGGCGAATATCACGACCATCTGACTTTTCAGGAAGCTGTGCGTCTGTATGAATCTATTCCTTCTGAACGAATGAATGGAATCAAAGGTATTGGATTTGTCCTGCATACGGAAGGGACAGACGAAGATCTGGATACTTCGATGGGAGTATTGGAGGGGCAGACTATAGATGTAGATACCATCAATATGGTTCCTGAATTGAGAGATCATCCTCTGGTACAACAGGCTATCCGTGACCTGATTGCACAATTTCCGGATGCAGAGGTGTGGGACGTAGAGACGCAGGCCAGATTGCAGCGTGAGAATGCAGAGGATTTGGACAGAGTGTGCAATGAGCTGGCAAAAGATATTGATCAATTTTCCAAAATGGTTGATCCCTATGGCTACCGGGATGCGGTGAAGAACAGGGAAGAAATTATCAGCAAGATTTACAGTGACCTGCAGAAAGGAGAGGAAGACTATATCCGTGACTGGATACAGGGGGTGATTGACGAGGAAGATGTAAAAGAAGCGGCGGAACTATTAAAGCGCATGGATGACCTGACAGAACGCCGAGCGAGAAACCCTCTTACAAAAGTTGAAGAACTGGAGGAAGCCAACTATAACCAGATAGATGGGATGCTGAACAATTCCATGGTAAAGGACATAGTAGAAAGCGTAAATGAAGGAGTAAGGGTGTTTTCAATCGTAGAGAGACTGGAACTTGCTAAAGAGCAGCTTTCCAATGAAAAAGCAGAAAGTAAACCACCAAAAGATACAGTAAAAAAGCCTGAAATGGGGATGGAATGATGAAAAAAGAAAAGATGGCAAAGGGTGTTGTTATCAGCATCCTTTGCTTTCTTTTTTATGGGCAGAATTAAGAAAAACTTTTATAGTTCCGGTGTGGTGTTAGGGTTAAACGGTTTTTCCTGATCCAGCGGATGTACTTGGAGATATTCTTCCATATTTTGCCTGATCTGTTCCAGTTCTTTGAGATCAGCGGAAGTTGATTTGTGCTGCATCGCCAGCTTTTCCTTTTGAGAAATGAGATCACGGTATTGTTTTCTCAGGTGTTCCGGTTTCATATGGCGTGGGTCAATTCCTTTACGCTGGAGCATACGTTCTGCACCGGAAAAGAGAATAATCCGTGATTCGTATTTCCTCAGGAAACGGTCCTGATCTTTGGCATTTTCATAACGGTCATTGAAAGGTTTGTTTTCCTGATATTGCTCTGCATATTTGATGATTTCGGAAAGTTCCCGGATCTGGTGTTCGATAGAAACAATGCTTCGGTTAGCTGTCTGTGTCTGTTCTTTCAGAACATTGATACGCTCATTTAATTCTGAAAAATTATGGATATTTTTGGAAAGCATAAGATTGTATGTATGTGCCGCAATTTTCAGGTTCTCTTTGGAAGCCCATTTCTTCAAGCCAGTGCTTTCAGAGAATTTTGTGTCAGATGTTATGTCTATAAGCTGCCGCAGATTGTCTGATCTGATGAACATATGTTTCCGTTCTTGTTTATTTTCTATGCGTTCTTTAATCCGCTCTTTCGTGAAATTCTTCCCCAATGATTTCGTGCTGCCCCGTACAAAGCGGTCCTTACCTGCAGGACGAAAAGAAATATATTTACCGCTGTTTTGTTCCAGGGATGTATTTTTCATTTCATAGCCTTTGGCACTCATTAGTGCAATAAAATCATCATAAGTGGAAGAGGATTTGATTGCCTGATTAATGTCTTTTCTAATTTGGGCCTTCCAACTGTTTTCATTTTGATTGGCAGACCATTCATTATATTTCATGCCACGCTTTTCGGTGGAATGAATGACAGACAACCCGTGTTCTTCACACAATCGATCGCTGAGTTTGCGGATTTTCCAGTAACTTTTTTTACAGTCATGGTAATGGTTATGATCAATATTATCGGCAGCACAGAAAATCAGATGATTGTGAATATGGCCTTTGTCAATGTGCGTGGTCAATACATAAGAATATTTTCCTTCCAGAAGCTGGTCAGCCAATTCTTTTCCAATCGTATGTGCCTCGTCATAGGAAACTTCTCCTGGGGCAAAAGCCTGTATCAGATGAAATGCTTTATTTTCTCTGTTTTGTCCATCAGAAGAAATCTGTTCGTTTGTATGGTCCAGCGTGTATTTGAAATCCAAATCTGCAGTCTCCGGTGAGCAGGCGAAAGATGAGACATAAATCTGTTCATCAGTCTTGTCCAGATTGCAGATATATTCTATTGCTTTATCAACGGTTGCTTTGATACCATGGATTTTTGTAACTGCCATATCTGATTCATCAGCTCCTTTATCTCTTCCGTATCTTTTTTGTAAATGGTATTTGTGCTGTTCACTCGTTTGGCAATCTGGTTCAGATTGCTTCCAATGTTGCCAAGCTGGGTATTCATTTCCCGGATGTGGGAGTAGTCCACATCATAGACAAAACCATAAAGCACCAGTTTCCGGAGAAATGCAGATTTGCTTTTCATTTTGGAAAGCCGGAATTTCTCATCCAGAATATATTGCTCATCATCGTTTAAATGAAATTCGTTTCGGTGTGTCCGGGTTCGGTTTGCCATAATTCATTCCTCTTTTCTGTTTTAATATCTCGATTTTGTAAAAAATGGTACAAAAAAACTGCTGCAACTTGTTCGGTTTACAACAGTCTGTGTCTGGGTTATTCGGTTGTTTGGATGCACTTATTCATAAATTATTGTAACAAATGTAATTGGTGTGGTCAAATAAAGAAAATATAAAATGGAAGAGGGTCAGGGATACTTCCCTGTGAAAATCTATCCATATTGGAAGACAGGCAATATGGGGATTTTGCCGTTGTGTCCGGACACCGGCAGTGCTTGCTAAGGTTGTTTTTGGCACTCCCGGAGGGTGTGCCGGATGTTTTAAAATGTATAAAACTATAGAATTGTGATACATTTACATTACGTTTACATAGTTGCCCTAACTCACTAACTCACAATTCATATCTTGCTAATGTTCGGCTATCCGAGTATAATCATGCTGAAACCATAAGAGAAGGGATAGATGAAGCGATGGAATATATGTCTGCACCGCAGGCAGCGGAAAAATGGGGCATTTCAGAAAGGCGAGTACAGATACTTTGCAAAGAAAACCGAATACCGGGTGCTTCTAAACTTGGGTATATGTGGCTGATACCAAAGGATGCTGAAAAGCCTGTTGATGGACGCAGGAAGTCTTTCGGAGACAAGAAAGAATAGCACGCTTCATCGGAAATTCAAAAAACTATGATAC
>JALFVM010000191.1 GCA_022787145.1 Lachnospiraceae bacterium
GGAAGGTGAATCTTCGGCACCAGTCCGAGAATCTCTCCGCGGTTGATTCCCGCTGCCACATTATACAATTTGCCCTTATATTCAATCGGCAGTCCCACAAAAATCAGTGCATCCAAATTTGCCGTCTCCTCGGCAATGCGCAGAAGCTGCGCCTTTGCTTCCTCCAGAAGCAACTCCTGCCAGAATAAATCTCCGCAGGTATAAGCCGTGATACAAAGCTCCGGCATCACAATGACCTTTGCGCCCTTTGCAGCCATCTTCTTTGCAAGGCTGATAATTTCTGTGGCATTGTACTCACAATCTGCCACCCTTACCTTCGGCGTTCCGGCACCGACTTTTACAAATCCATCTTTCATCTCTTCCTCCGTTCTGTGTGCTCGTTTTTCACACGATTATCTGCATCGTTTTAAGATTGCCTTTAATTCTTCGATGGTAAATACATAATTGGTGTTGCAGAAATGGCAGTTCAGTTCTACCGGTTTGCCATCTGCGATCATCTGTTTAATTTCCTGTTTTCCGATACTGATGAGTGCCTTTTCGACTCTCTCCTTGTCACAATTGCAGTAGAATTCCACCGGCAATGTATCATTCATTTCCACACCGAGATTGCCCAGAAGACGCTGCAAAAGATCCTCCGGTGACATTCCCTCATCCAGCAGAGCAGTCACAGATGTAATCTCTTTGAGATTTTCTTCCAGTGCTGAAATCACAGACTCCTCCGCAAACGGCATCAGCTGAATGATCCAGCCGCCTGCCTGGCGAACGGTATTGTCACGGTTCATCAGCACGCCGAGTCCAACCGTAGAAGGCACCTGCTCACTCGCCGCAAAATAATACGTCAAATCATCCCCGATCTCCCCTGTCTTTAATTCTGTCTGCCCCAGATAAGGTTCCTTCAGTCCCATATCTTTGATGACATTCAAAAATCCGATACCAACGGCAGAGCCAACGTCAAGCTTTCCTTTGTCATTCGGAGGCAGGATGACGGATGGGTTTCCCACATAGCCTTTTACATGTCCCTGAGAATCTGCCGTCACGGTCAGACCGTTTAACGGACCGCTGGCATGAATCTGTAAAGTCAGAAGATCCTTCTCTCCTTTCATCATTGCTCCCATCATCGCACCTGCCGAAAGCAGACGTCCTAACGCAGCCGTTGCCACCGGACTTGTATCATGTGCCTTTCGGGCAGCCTCCACCGTATCTCTTGAAGTAATCGCAAACGCCCGAATCTGGCTGTTTGCCGCTGTTGCTCGAACAATATAATCTCCCATGTTATTCTCCATTCTGTTTTATCGTTTTTCCTTTTTCTCGCGCCACCACATAAATGCGCTCGCTGTCTTCGCGCGGTGCCTCATGCGTAAACGCATCGTAAGCAGTGATATATTCCATTCCTGCCTCAAAAAGCAGTGTCTGAATCTGTTCCAGCGTGTACGCCTGCTGATAATGAATCTCTTCGTATTTGCGGCACAGATCATCCTCCACCGGAATAAACAGTGCAAGCTGGTATACATTCAGCCCGCTCTCCTCGTCATACTGATTCTCCCAGATAAAACTTCCCTCATCCCGATTCTCCGCAATCGTGTTATCTCCAAGAAGCTGTTCATACTTATAAACCGTATTCAGATCAAAAATAAAAATTCCGCCTGGGTCCAGATAGTTATTCACCAGTCGGAAGACATCCAGAAGATCTTCTTCCTCTGTAATATAATTCATAGAATCACAGACGCTGACAACGGCTTTTACGGTTCCGTATAATTCAAATTCCCGCATATCCTGAAGCAGATACAAAATATCCTGACCGGATTCCTGTTTCTTCTCCATAGCTTTTTGCAGCATCTGAGGTGCATTGTCAATTCCAATCATATCGTATCCTCTGGCAGCCAGAAGTTCAGTCATGCTTCCTGTCCCGCATCCAAGCTCCAGTACCAGCCCGTCTCGCACGCCATATTCCTTCAAAAGCCCGGTCAGATAGTCGCACCACTCTTCGTAAGGGATGTTATCCATGAACATATCATAGACTTTGGCAAAATCACCATATGCTTCCATTTCTCTGTAAATCCTTTCTATACATCGTTTCCCCAGAAATAATTATACTATTATCGATGAAAAATGTACAGTTCTGCTTTTTACGGCAATTCAATAAACTCACGCATTCAGGACGTTTTTGCAGAGCACAAACATTTTCTTTTATTTATCGTTTTTCTGTCCGTTTTACATATTGACATAAAAATCCATATGCTATAGAATGTTCTCTGCTTTTCGTATATAATTTTCATATTAAGATAAATTCACACAAAGGAGAACTATTATGAGTCAACCTCAATCCGCCGAAAACAAAATGGGTACCATGCCCATCCCAAAACTTCTTTTCAGTATGTCTCTGCCCCTCATGCTTTCCATGCTGGTGCAGGCGCTCTATAACATTGTGGACAGTATTTTCGTATCTATGATTAACGAAAACGCACTGACTGCCGTATCTTTGATCTTTCCTGTGCAAAACCTGATCATCGCCATCGCTGCCGGAACTGCAGTCGGTGTCAATGCGCTTTTGTCACGCAATCTTGGAGAACGGGATTTTGAAGGTGCCAACAAAGCTGCCATCAACGGACTGTTTCTGTCAGTGCTCAGTTATCTTGCCACTGCATTTGTGGGCGGTTCTCTGTCACACTTTTTCCTTTCCGTTCAGACAAACGATCCACAGATTGTCGCTTACGGCACTACCTATATGCGTATCATCACCGTTTTCAGCTTTGGATGCTTCCTTCAGATTATGCTCGAACGCCTCCTGCAGTCTACGGGACGCACAATCTGTACCATGATCACCCAGGCCACCGGCGCTATCATCAATATCATCATGGACCCGATTTTAATCTTCGGCATTGGATTTTTCCCGAAAATGGGTGTTGCCGGAGCTGCAGTCGCAACAGTCTTCGGACAGATTGTAGCCATGCTCCTGGCACTGATTATGAATTTAAAAGTAAACAAAGATATCCAACTGCATTTTTCCAGCTTCCGTCCATGCGCAGCAACCATCGGACACATTTATGAGGTAGGTGTACCGAGTATCGTCATGCAGTCCATCGGTTCTGTTATGACCTTCGGTTTCAACAAAATCCTTCTGATGTTCACCTCCACTGCTACTGCAGTCTTTGGTGTTTATTTCAAACTCAACAGTTTTATTTTCATGCCAATCTTCGGTTTGAACAATGGCATGGTGCCAATCGTTGCTTACAACTATGGAGCCCGCAACAAAAAGCGTATTATGCAGACCATCAAGCTTAGCGTGATTTCCGCAGTCTGCCTGATGCTGGTCGGACTTTCACTGTTTATGCTGATTCCTGATAAACTTCTTGGACTGTTCCACGCTTCCTCTGAAATGCTTGCCATCGGTGTTCCGGCGCTGCGCATCATCTGCCTGAGCTTCCTGTTTGCCGGCTACTGCATCATCGTCGGTTCTGTATTCCAGGCTCTTGGCAACGGCGTTTACAGTCTGCTTGTCTCTCTGGCAAGACAGATTTTTGCGATTTTACCATCTGCCTATATTCTCGCCAAAGTCTTTGGTCTTCATGCAGTTTGGTGGTCTTTCCCGATTGCAGAGCTGGTATCTCTTACTATGACAACGATTTTCTTTCGCAGGATTTACCGCGAAAAACTCGAAAATCTTTAATTTTATAAATACAAAAGGCTGTTGTACCAAATCTCTCACAACAGCCTTTTGCATTTATTCGCCTCTTTTTTCTCTCAGCTTTCTCTGTCTTTTCTCCACATCAGGGTCTTTCTTCATATTTCCATACTGAAAGCGGATGCCAAGCGCTGCAATCAGCACACCGGCTACAATCGCAATCCAGGGATTTTCTACCTTCAAAAGCATACAGACCACTCTTGCCGCTCCCAGTCCGCCGCCAATACCAGTCACCCAAGTAACCAGAACATCCTCGTAACTGAACGCCGCAATTCCCGCTACAATGCCCAGTGCCACAAATCCCATATGCACTGCCATAGATGCCATCGGAAACAAAATCTCAAATACCAGAAATACAAGTCCGCCGCACAAAATGACAAGTCCCAGCCGGTAAACAAGATTTGCAAGCATAGCCATCACCATACCGCAGCCTACCGCAGCAATAAAAATCGTGTTTTTATCATCAAACGTCCTCAGTGCAAACACGCCTCCGACAATACCGCCGATCACCAGTGCAATAATGCTCATCCACAGACGCATCATCTGGTATCCCCAAAAGCAGTTTAAAATGGCAAATACAACGGCTGCCGCCATCACTGCAGTCATAATCATATTCCAATTACTCTCGATTCTATCCCAGTAGCCCATATACATCAGACGTTCCCGGACCATCTCAAGCTTACTCAAATATTGCTCCATAATCTTCCTCCTTCCTGTTGCTCAAGGCGGTTTCATTATAGCACATTTTTCCTCTGAGTCAAAATTTTTATCTGCGAATCAAAAAATGCTGCCGATACGCTTCTGGTTTGACCAAAACCTGATAAATTTCCTTTAATTTCTGTACAACCAAAGCAGAATCCGCCTCTGCTCTGCATCCTTTTGCCATGATTACATATTCCACGCCAAATAATCTGGTCGTAAAATCACATTTCGTCATCCCACATTTTTCTTCATAAAATCTGACACGGCGCAGTTTTTTCTCACGATCCTGTTCATCCTCAAAGAAATCCGGATTTTCAGACTCCAGTATCACCATATCATGCTCCCGATAAATCTCCCAGAGCATTGCCAGCACTTTCTGACCGTATCCTTTTCCCCGAATATCAGCGGCAATTGCAAAATAATCCGTCAAAACTGCATCTCTGTTTTTGTTCTCAGAGCACAGTGCATATCCGATCAGCCGGTTCTCCTCATAAAAAACAAAACTGTCATACAATCCCAGATTCATCATCCGCTCAATGTGACTGAATGGTTTTAATTCAATTGGCGGAAAATCCTTCCTCATATACGTTTCGTAAATCTCCAGTGTTTCCTCCACTGTCATTCGCTTATAGTTACACATAGAAAAAAACCTCCCAATTTTTCACCAATGTTAGAGTTATCCACTATCCTATCACAGTTCTGTTGCTTTTTCCACTGATATTTTCCATCCTGCACCAAAAACGTATCTATGAGAGAGTTTCTTCTTGTCATCTTGGTGTTCCTCGCGCGAAAACATGAATTTATAAAATTCATTTTATACTTATTCACGTTTCTTTAACTTTTTAATCACAATTTGAACACAATTGGACGGTATATTAATACTTGTAAAAGCCGTAAGGACTTTTTCATATAATTTTTCTTTTTCATATGCCGGGTCGCGAGGCCCGGCTCTTCCTTCATAATTTCACAATTGTCATAGCAACTCAGGAAAATCATACATGCAAACCTACTGGATACGGTATTTTTTAAGTTGCTGCAATATAAAAGAAAAGTGCTGCAGACAGATTCGCCTGCAGCATCTTTTTACCTGTAAATGAGTAATAATCAAACTCTACTTATATTTATCATTTCTAATTATTATTTTCTCCTGTCAAACGAAGGACATCCTCAATTTCTTCTTTTGGCATATCCAAAAACAGAGATAATTCGTCCACAGAAAATTCCAGATCCTCATCTCCATCCGTCAGATCCTTCACCGCCTGTTCCAGTCTGGTCACTTTATCTACCATCGTATCATCCCGGCGTTTCTGTTCTGTCTGCTCCTCAATCATATAAAGGATGCCATCACGAATTCCCTTTTCAATCTGCAAAGTGACATTTTTGTCTGCTTCTGCACGATTCAGCGCCATCATCAGATGCACATTTCCCTCTGCGATCGTATCCGCCAGCGGAACCTGTGCATGGTGAAGTTCCACGGCAATCTCAGATACAAGCGGCATATAAAACTCAACGGCCTTTTGCAAAGCGTCCGCATCTCCGATCTGTGCCTTTTGTATCAACGCTTCAATCGGCTCTGTCGATTTGGAAAGCTGTTTTAATGTTTCCTGATATTTTCTGAGATAAGACTTCTCTTCCTCGTTAAGAGGTGCCGCCTGATACTGCACACTTACAGAATCGTCCTTCTGCTGTGGTGCTTCCTCCTGTCGGCCTATCACCTGAATTTTTTGCACATTCAGATATTCATATACTTTTCCCAGCTGTTCCTCAGACAACTCGTCCTCCCGAAACAGTTCTTCCACCTGCGAAGTACTGATACAGTTGCCTGCTGCTTTTCCCGCTTCCACAACCTGCACCAGTTTTTTCTGAAACTCTTTAATATCCATAAAAACTCCTTTTATTTGTTTCTATTTGCTTTTTTTATCTTTCTTGCCGGAATGAGGCATCTGATCGATCAGCTTCTCCACCAGCATTTTTTTCACGTAAACATCGAAGCATAACAAACAGATAAACGTGAAATTTTGCAAAAATTCCTTTTGCTCTTCCTCTGCATTCGGAAATGATTCCTCTGCTATGTGAAAACGCTTGGCAATGTCTTTCATAATTGGTTCAATCTGTCCCATTTCCAACTTCATGATCTCATCATAAATCTCCGTCAGGTCCATGCTATCATCATCGACATCAAAATGCTTCTCTGTGAGAGGCTTCAGAAGTGTCTGGATGTCGCTTATGGATAAAATATTTTTGAAATAATAAATAAACGTCAACAGCAATATATGTTCTTTCGAATACTTCTTCTTTACCGGAGGCGGAAGCAGGTCATTTTTCGCATAATTGTTGATCATTGTTTTTGTCAAAACTTTGTCCTCCGGATAGCGTTTGCTGGATTTTAATTTCGACTCCATAAATGTGGTGACCTGATCCATATACAAATCAATTCCAGGTATCTCTTCCGGTTTAATATAATCAATCCTCGAAAGGCTGGATAAAATACTGTTCAGCAAATCATTTTTATCTATGGTCATTTTTTTCCCCCATTTTCTAAGCATCTCTGTTTGTTCTACTTCATTATATAGTCTTAAAAACTACGTGTAAAGAAATTTTTTACAATAAAAGACTGCCGCAGAAGCGGCAGCCCTGGGTCATTTTAAGATTCTTTTTCTTCCATTTCAATTCCCATACGTTCAAATACCATACGATAGCCGTCACAACCATAATTCAGAGATCGATTTACACGACTGATCGTTGCTGTGGAAGCACCTGTCTTATCAGAAATATCGAGATAAGTTTTCTTTTCCACCAGCATTTTCGCTACTTCAAAACGCTGTGACAACGAAAGAATCTCATTAATGGTACACACATCTTCAAAAAAAGCATAACATTCTTCTTTATCTTTCAGATGCAAAATGGCCTCAAACAAATGATCCACCGCTTCTGTTCTTATTTTCTTACCCATATACTCTTTCCTCCATGGAATCAACATTATTATTATTTTAACACATTAACGCAGTAGATTCAAGAATGGTATACACTATCACAATCTTATTTCCATTTTGCGTACAAAATAAGTCCTCTTCCCGCCGTGCGCGGAATCGAGGTCACCTTATTGACAAATTTCGGATCCGTATACCATCCGACAAACTTATATCCTTCCCTGACTGGATCCGCAAGAATGGTTCCACGCTTATAGAAATAGTAAGGATTAGTATTGGCATTTTTTCCGCCATTTAACTCATACTTGATAACATATCCGCTGATTGCCTTTGAATATTGACTGAATATTTTCTTTTTTGTCGAATCATAACGATATGCCTGAATTCTCACATAATACCTGCGCTTGCAGTCGCTTTGGCGAATCAGTTTTGCATCCTTGTTCGCTTCTACGTACACATACTTGACGCTTCCTGACGCAAAAGAGGAAGAATGAGAATACGCAATGCGATATCCGTCTGCATTCTCAATCTGGCTGAAATATACACGCAGTCCCACGCCGTCACTCTTATAATATTTTATGCTGCTTGGACTGACCGTAACCTTCTCCCATTTCGCATACAGAGTGTAATTACATGCAGAAGTTTTGCTGATTTTTGTAATCCCGTTTGTATAACTGCTGTCTTTATACCAGCCTTTAAAAAGATAACCTGCTCTTGTCGGATTCTTCAGACTTACGTCCGTTCGAAAATAACTGGAAGGATTGCTCTTGTTATTCACACCGCCATTTAGATGGTACGTAATTTTGTAGGAAACAGCTGACGACGTTGTCGCTGTATAAGGCACGGACGACATTGGATAAAGACTGTTAAATTCATCTGTTCTGTACTCAGCATCCCTGGTATGGTCATGATTAAACTGGCTCCAGGTACCACCCTTCAGAAAATACTTGAAATCTTTTGGGTCGCTTCCCGCATCCCAGGTGCTGTCCATGTTATAATAACGACTGCGAATCCGGACAATATTCCAGGCATGGCTTTCTCCATGGCTATAACCGCCAATAAACCGCACAGAAAGCCCCGCCTCCCGCAAAAGGCGATACATCAGATTCGAATATCCCTGACAGATTGCACTGTTATAGCGCAGTGCATTGTATGCTGAATATTTTCCCAGACACTCGTCATCATTCAAATTTGCATAATCGTACGATACATGCTGGGTAATATATACATATACAGCCCGAATCATTTCGTATTCGCTTGTCATCTTATTGACGCCAAGCTGGGAAAGTAATGTATTCACCCGGCTGTCTACCCATCGTTCCTGGCTTGCATTGCTCATATAGATAAAAATACCGTTAAAAGTATAATAATAACCGACACCGGAGGATACACGAATTTCATCGGCAGCGATTCTACTCGTAAAACTGTAAAAATGCCATCTCAGATAATCTCCCGCGTTTGGCGCTGTCTCATCGGTCGCCACACAGGCCTCATTTACGACATCCATCAATACTTCTTTCCAGTCTGTTTTGGTAGAATACACCCGGAAACTTACCCCTGAAGTACGATTCAGCATCTTTGTGCGAAGATAAACACCTGCATTTTTTACAGAGGAATAATATGGCGTCGAAGAAGCTCCCACGCATTCTTCCTGACTATCCAACTCTTCCAACTGCTCAGCCACCGAAATATCTTCCTCTTCATAAATCGGATTAATCAGTGTTCTGTCATCTGCTGAATCAGAAGCAGCCATAGCCGGCACAGACATTACAAACAGCAGAGTCAGACAAGTTAAAAATAATCTGATTTTTTTCATTTAATCTCCTTCTTACGCAAATAAGGCTTCAGCGCATCAAAGCTGCGATTGACAATTAATTCTTCCGGAAAATCTGCTTTTTCCAGAACAGGAATCGCATACTGAAATACTCCAATATACTCATCAAAATGTGCATCGCTGTTGACTACAACAGGAACCTCATATTCTTTGCAGTACTTTAAAATCTCCAGATCATTCTCTTCTGTGTTGGAGCGATAGCACTGCGGATTCAAAGAATTGTTGTTCAGTTCAATGAGCTTGTGATGCTCTTTTGCTGCCCGCACCAGCTGTTCATAATCGGTACAGAAACGTCCGTCATCCGGATGACCGATGATATCCACATACGGATTTTCCATCACTTTCAGATACGCTCTTGTGTTCTCTTCTTTCGTTCCCGCCTTCACGCACGGCAGATGCATACTTGCAATGACAAGATCCAGCTTTTCCAGTTCTCGGTTGCTCAAATCCAGCTTTCCATTATAATTTACAATATTCGCCTCTGTTCCCAGAAGAAGGTGTACACCATACATTTCCCTCGGAAGAATTTTTAAATTGTGAAAATAAAAATTCTGGCAGCTTCCCGGCATCAAAGGTCCATGTTCTGTGATTCCCAGAACTTCCAGCCCCTTGTCTGCAGCTGCCCTTACCATTTCCCGAAGTGTACTGTATGCGTGACCGCTTACAACTGTGTGTGTATGCAAATCCATTACATTTCTCACAATAAATTCACTCCTGTATTTCATAAAAAAAACTATTGGTTACTCATTTGTCCCTTTATTATAACCTAAAAAAAATTACAAGTAAAGGGGCGAAAAAGTGTGTTTTTACGACACTTTTCGCCCCTTTCTTACAAAGTGAGAAAGTAAAAGATGTTAGATAATTTCACGAAACAGATCTTTTACTGTCGGATAAATTTTTGCAAACTTCTGATATTTTTCTTCATATTTTGCTGCCAGTTCTGGTTCCGGTTCTACGGTATCTACAACTTTCACAATCTTAGCAGCAGCATCCTCCACAGAAGCAAATTCTCCATTAGCAACAGCAGCAAGCATTGCACCGCCCATCGCAGGACCTTCCTCAGATTCAATGACATCTACTTTGATATTCAGAATATTTGCGATCATCTTTTTCCACAGCGGACTCTTTGCACCGCCGCCACAGATTTTCGTGCGCTCAATCTGTACACCCAGAGATTTTGCAATTTCAAAAGAATCACGGATAGCAAATGCAACACCTTCCAGAACGGCCTGTGTCATGTCTGCTCTTGTCGTATCCATGGTCATTCCAATGAACGTACCTCTTGCATTTGGATTGTTGTGCGGAGATCTCTCTCCCATCAAATACGGAAGGAAGAACACGTTGTTCTCACCCAATTTTTCAATCTTCGCCTGCTCCGATGGATAATCTTTTGTTCCGATGATCTCATCCATCCACCATTTGTTGCAGGATGCCGCACTTAACATACATCCCATCAAGTGATAGTGGCCATCTGCATGCGCAAATGCATGAAGCGCATTATATTTATCCACCCCAAAATTCCTGCTTGAGATAAAAATTGTTCCGCTGGTTCCCAGAGAAATGTTACACATACCGTCACCAACGGTACCTGTTCCAACTGCTGCTGCAGCATTGTCGCCTGCACCCGCAACAATCTTACAGGTTTCTGGAATGCCCAGCTCCTTTGCCACTTCCGGTTTCAGAGTGCCTACTACCTCATAGCTCTCGAATAATTTCGGAAGCTGAGATTCTTTGATTCCGCAGATTTCAATCATCTCCTTGGACCAGCACTTGTTCTGCACATCCATCAAAAGCATACCGGATGCATCCGAATAATCAGAACAATGTGTTCCGGACAACATATATGCAAGGTAATCTTTCGGAAGCATGATTTTTTCGATTTTTGCAAAATTCTCCGGCTCATTTTCTTTTACCCAGAGAATCTTCGGGGCCGTAAATCCTGCAAAAGCGATGTTTGCTGTATACTGTGACAGTTTCTCCTTGCCGATTACGTTGTTCAGATAATCGGTCTCTTTCGTTGTTCTTCCGTCATTCCAAAGAATCGCCGGACGAATTACCTGGTCTTCTTTATCCAAAATAACAAGGCCGTGCATCTGACCGCCAAAGCTGATACCAGCCACCTGGCTCTTATCACACTCTGCAGTCAGCTCCTTGATTCCTTCCAGAGACTGGGTCCACCAGTCCTGGGGATTTTGCTCTGACCAGCCCGGATGTGGGAAAGACAGAGGATATTCACGGGAAACGATTTTCTGAATTTTTCCATCCTGATCCATCAAAAGCAATTTGACTGCGGATGTACCTAAGTCAACACCGATATATAACATAAGCTTCTCCTTAAATTATGCAAATGGGTTTTCTGTTGGGTAAAGAACGCCTGCCGGACGATTGTAACCAATCTCCTCTACAGGAACGCCAATATATTTGAATACTTCATACAGAGCTTTGCCCTGGTTGCCAAATGCAACTGCACCGTGATGTGGATAGTTTCCTTCGATCAATACGTGACGATAGAATCTTCCCATCTCCTTGATTGCGAAAATACCGATTCCTCCAAAGGAACGTGTTGCCACAGGAAGAACCTCACCCTGTGCAATGTAAGCTCTCAGCTTGCAGTCAGCTGTGCTCTGCAGACGGTAGAATGTGATATTTCCAGGAACGATGTCTCCTTCCAGAGTTCCCTGTGTTACTTCTTCCGGCAGGCTTCTTGCCATAATCATCTGGTATTTCATAGAGCAGAAGGACAGTTTGGAGGAAGCTGTGTTTCCACAGTGGAATCCCATAAATGTGTCTTTCTGTGTATAATCAAATTTTCCTTTGATGTCGCTCTCATACATATCAGCCGGTACTGTATTGTTGATGTCAAGCAATGTAACCACGTCATTGCTTACGCATGTTCCGATGAACTCGCTGAGTGCTCCGTAAATATCTACCTCACAGGATACCGGAATTCCTCTTCCTGTCAGACGGCTGTTTACATAACATGGAACGAATCCAAACTGTGTCTGGAATGCAGGCCAGCATTTTCCAGCGATTGCTACATATTTTCTGTAACCTTTGTGCTCATCAATCCAGTCAAGCAGTGTGATCTCATACTGAGCCAGCTTTGGAAGGATTTCCGGTTTCATGTTGCCTGTTCCAAGCTCTGCTTCCATGTCTTTTACAACATCCGGAATACGTGGGTCACCTTCATGTTTGTTGAATGCTTCAAACAAATCAAGCTCAGAGTTCTCTTCAATCTCAACACCCAGGTTGTAAAGCTGTTTGATCGGTGCATTACAAGCCAGGAAGTTCAATGGACGAGGACCAAAGCTGATGATCTTGAGGTCTTTTAATCCAACGATTGCACGTGCGATCGGAACGAACTCATTGATCATATCTGCACACTCTTCTGCTGTTCCAACTGGATACTCAGGAATGTATGCTTTGATGTTACGAAGTTTCAGGTTGTAGCTTGCGTTGAGCATACCGCAGTAAGCATCTCCACGTCCCTGATGCAGGTTGTCCCCTGTCTCCTCAGAAGCTGCCACGAACATTGCAGGTCCGTCAAAGTGTTTTGCCAAAAGTGTCTCAGAGATTTCCGGACCAAAGTTTCCAAGGTAAACAACCAAAGCATTACATCCGGCTGCTTTTACATCTTCAAGAGCCTGAACCATATGAATCTCGCTCTCTACGATACAAATCGGACATTCATAAATGTCTTCTTCCCCGTATTTTGCTTTGTAAGCGTCTACGAGTGCTTTTCTTCTGTTTACGGATAAAGATTCCGGAAAACAGTCTCTACTTACTGCTACGATACCAATTTTTACTTTTGGAATGTTGTTCATGATTTTTTCCTCCTGTTTTTCATGAATATAGAAAAATAAATTATTAAGTTCAAAAGAATTTATTAAATATGTAAGTTTTCACCCTTCAGTCCATTGAAAGCGCCTTCGATTTTGGCATCCTCATGAGCGATGAGCCATTTGTTTCTTGCAAATAACAGTTTGTCTTCCGGAGTTTTCTCCTCATTCTTCTCAATATCCGTATTGGTTCCCTTCGGAAGAACTACCACACACTGGAATCCATCTTCCTTTACATGACATGGAGCATAATGAAGTGTAGTTGCATATACTTCGATCACAGTTCCTGCCGGCACAAGAAACGCCTCCACTTTTGCTGTGTCATAAGTCCAGTCGTCCTCCACGTCTTCTTCCTTGCCAAGAAGCAGGACCAGATCTTTTACCGCAATGTTTACCTCTGAATCTCTGTGATATTCCAGCGCATTCAAATATGTATTGTGTCCGTTGCAGTACCCAATTTCAATCGGCATACCACCGTACAGGCTGTACGCAATCTCTTTTGCACTGCCGCAGGACTCAAGTTCCACTACAGACGCCTCGTAAACAACATCTTCCGGCACAGGTGTCGATGCCATTGCAACAATGATATCCTCACATGCCAGTCCCTGAATCACCTTGCCATATTTTTTAAATGATGCGTCGGTTACTTTTTGGATTACCATTTGAATTCCTCCCATACATTCAATTAGTTTAGTCATTAAACTATATATAATGTATCATTCTTTACGGAAAAGGTCAATAGGTATTTGTAATTTTTCTTCAAAAAAGAAGGGACTGTTTTTCACAACAATCCCTTCCTTATGTCATCTCGTTTTTTATTTTACTTCCTGCCCCTGAGCATCATAAATATGATACCCCTTCGCACACACTTCGCGGGCATTTTCCAGACTGGTAAACGCGCCAATCTGGCTGGCTGCATCCTCCCAGCTCTTTCGCACACGATACAGTTCATCCGACGACTGGCTGTTTGTTTCTTTACTTTCTTCCTCGTCTTTTTTTGCCTGTTTTGTCTGTTTCTGTGAAGGCTCCTCCGAAATCTCATCAAATCTGGTCAGATCATAGCGCTCAATAATGCTGCAGACTTTTGCTACATAATTGCTGTCTGTGGCATAACCGCCGTCTTTGATGATCTGAATCGCTTTTCTGTAATCTGTCTCACCTTCCAGTCCTGCGTACCGAAGTACCTCTCCATCTACGGTCGCGCCAAGAAGATACGCCGAATGATCCGCTACCGAATCCTCCACGCAATCATATCGACGGAAATCTGCTACAATCGTTACATTCTGTCCATCGTATTCCTCACCGGTCTGTTTGGTGTAAAGGGACGTTCCATCCCAGGTACTTCCCTCCCACATGTTTCCCGAAAGATCTGCCTTCATGCCAAAACAGTTGTTGGCATCCGTCGCCAGCTCTGTAGTCAGATATCCGGATTCCAGGATACACTGGGCTGCACTGACGCTTGCCAGAACCCCCGATTTTTCATAATCCTCTCTGCACATCTCTCCAATCTTATTCACCCGCTCCTCCTGCGACAGATCGACCAGCTCTGCCGCTGTCGTTACAGATGTATTCCCGGTGCTGAAAGAAGAAACCTTCTCTGTAGTATGTTCCTCCGAAGGCGGTTTTAGCATACTGTCTTCCAGAGTCGCAGCCTGCACCCCGGATACAGTGCACAACGTCATACAGCCAACGAGCAGCATCCTTTTCAGTTTCTTTAACATCAAGTAACCTCCCCTGGTGCCATTTTTCATTCGTATGCACATTATACACCAGGAATGCATGTACCACAAGTTTTTAACATTTTTTTCACATTTTAGCAGGCCATGGCATCTACCTTCTGTTTTCGCTGACATACCGAACATTTATCCGGAACGCGAAGAACAAATCAGGTAAAAAATATATCCAGCATAGATATACGTTTGATTTTTATGCGCTGTATTGTTATAATACCTATATGATTGATTTTAATATAGCCCCTTACGTGGGCACAGAAGATAAATACATCAAGCAGGCCATCGAAAAACGGAAGTTATGTGGAGACGGAACTTTTACAAAAAAATGCAGCGAATGGATGAAGGAGCAGTTTCGCGTTAATCAGGTTTTTCTCACCACATCTTGTACTCACGCACTGGAAATGGCCGCAATTCTGGCAGATATAAAGGAGGGCGATGAAGTGATTATGCCTTCCTACACCTTTGTTTCCACTGCGGATGCTTTTGTACAGAGAGGTGCACGAATTGTATTCGTCGATATCCGCCCGGATACCATGAATATCAATGAACAATTGATTGAAGACGCAATCACAGAGAAAACAAAAGCGATTGTCCCTGTTCATTATGCAGGAGTCGCCTGCGATATGGATAAAATCTGTGCACTTGCAAAAGAATATAACCTGAAAGTAGTCGAAGACGCAGCGCAGGGGTTTGATGCATACTATAAAGGCAAATCTCTGGGAACCATCGGTGATTTCGGATGTTTAAGTTTCCATGAAACAAAGAATCTGACTATGGGAGAAGGCGGAGCAATCATGTTTCAGGATCCTGCTTACCAGGAAAAAGCAGAGATTATCCGTGAAAAGGGTACAAACCGCAGTAAGTTCTTTCGCGGTCAGATTGACAAATATACCTGGGTGGACTACGGCTCTTCCTATCTGCCAAGCGACCTGAACGCAGCTTACCTGTGGGGACAGCTGGAAGCCTGCAGCACCATCCAGAGCAGCCGTATGGATACCTGGAATTACTATCAGGAACAGTTCGCTGAGCTTGCACGAAGTGGTGCTGTTGAATTGCCGTTTATCCCAGACTATGCGAGGCACAACGCCCATATGTTTTATCTGAAACTCAAAGACCTGGAAACAAGAAGCCGATTCATTTCCTACCTCAGCGAAAAGGGCGTCATGGCAGTCTTTCATTACGTACCGCTTCATCTGGCACCTGCCGGAAAAATGTTCGGACGTTTTCACGGCAAAGATATCTATACTACCAGAGAAAGCGAGCGGCTGGTGCGCCTTCCGCTCTATTATGGTCTGAGCGAAGAAGACCGGGCATACATTGTCAAATGTATCTATGAATTTTTTGAAAAATAATTGCTGTACACAGCGACAAAAAATAAAAAATAACAGGTGCGCGCAGTTATTCATTCCTGTTGGCATGCCAAAAACCTGAGACATACAAGCCAAACTTCCATTGTCAAATTCATCTTTCTATGTTATGATATTTCTACAAAGTTCTTTTCTATGTTACTTTTTTCGACAAAAGTATCGAACGGATCTTTGCAGGAAGCTTGCTGATGCAGGGCAGCACTTCCGATATGCTATTTTATGAACAGAGGCTCGTGTAGGAGAAAGCCCGGTTTATACTTAAGGGGAAAGAGTATAAACCGGGAACTTTTTTGTCTTTTTTTCAGTTTTCACTCAAAAATGGTTCCACACGGAACGTTTTTGCTTTGACCCGAACAGTTATGGCTCCACTTTTCATCGTATACCAGATGCGACAGTTTTCCTGCTGAAGTCTTTTTACAGTCTCCGCGCCCGGATGGCCGTAGCGATTCGTGCTGCTGCATGAGATGACGGCAATCTCCGGCTTTGTTTTTTTAAGAAACGCCTCCCCTGTGGAATAACGTGAGCCGTGGTGTGCCACTTTCAGAAAATCAATATCTTCCAGCATTCCTACAATTCTTGCTTCTGCTTTTGTTCCTATATCCCCGGTGAACAACGCCTGAAACTCCCCTGCCTTCAGCAGCAGCACCTGGGAGTCCTCATTGACATCTTCTCCCTGTCCAACATCCGGCTGCAGGACATGAAAAACAACTTCCCCTTCTTTGAGTGAGTCCCCTTTTCCCACAACATAAATGTTTACATCTGCCTCCTGCGCCGTCTTTTTCAGATTTTCATAATTTTCCGGACAAGATTTCCAGTCCGGCAGCATCAGATTCTGAATACGAACAGAGCTCCTGTGTTGCGCCTGTAATTGCAACATCTCCAGAATGCCACTGATATGATCACTGTCCGTATGACTGACCCACACATAATCTACAGAAGAAATTCCCTGACTTTTCAAATATGGCAAAATCCGATAACGCCCGACATCTGACACATTACTGCTGCCGCCATCAATCAAATGACAATGTTTTTTTGGTGTCACCACCACAGCGCAATCCCCCTGCCCGACATCCAGACAGGTCACGGACAAGCAGGCAGAATGCGGTATGGCAAATATCCCCACACTGACAGCCCATATGCCCAGAAGCAACGCGCGAATGTTCCCTTTTTTCTCCGATTTTTTTACGAAAACGCTCCCGCACCACAAAGCGGCGCCCATCAAAACATAATACAGAATAATCTGCCAGATGTGAGGCTGTCCGGCTACCCATGTGGTTGCAGGAAATCTCTGCGCCAGAAAGCCAAGCCAGTCATATCCCCGAAGAATCCAGTTGCCCGGCAGCAAGACAAAAGAGGCTGCCTTCGTAAAAAACATTCCGACCATACTTCCTACTACTGCACTGAGCAGCACAACCGAAAGTGCCGGAAGTGCAATGAGATTCCAGAGCAGACCATATACTGGGACCTCATAAAAGAAATACAAGGTGACCGGAAGCGTAGCAACCTGAATCGAAAGACTGACTGCCAGTGCATTGCCAATTGCAACCGACCATTTTTTATGTTTGGGATTTTGTTTTTTTAAAGAAAAGATTTGTTCCAGACATGGCAGCACGATTCCCACACCGCAAATACATCCAAACGACAAAAGAAATCCGCTGTAAAACAGATAAGAAGGACTGCTAATCAGAAGAAAGACTGCGCTAAGAGACATCGCAGACAGCAAATCATATGTTCTTCCCGTCATCTTTGCCCCCATAACTACGACAAACATGCATAAAGCACGCATAGTCGCCACACCTTCTCCCGTCAGGATTCCATAAGAAAACAACAAAAATACACTGATGCTTCCTGCCAGTGAAATGGACGCCCCCATCCTCTGCAAAATTTGAAAACATCCCATACCAAGTAATGTCAGATGTGTTCCCGAGATTGCGAGCATATGGAGCAGCCCGGCCATCTGATAGCGGTCTTTTACATTTTCATCCAGATTGCTTTTGTCTCCCAGAAGCATTGCCTCATAGACGGGTGCATAAGTGTTTCCTGCTGTTTCCAGAGACACAAACAGTTTATCCCGCAGATTTGCCAGAATCTCGCGATAGGACCAGAGCGGAAGCTCTTTTACTTCTCCATGCGCATTTACCATTCGCCAGAAAATATTCTGCGTCTGATAATACAAAACACTGTCAAACTGTCCGGGATTGCCCGCCTTTGGTATTTCCTGCAATTTTCCCGTCATGACAACGCTGCTCCCCACTGGAAAATGCGCTGCTTCTTTCATATATACTTTTACATTTTTTAAGGGTATTACCTGTGACTGCACCTGCAGATAAGAATTTTTCAGATTATATGCGCTTTGATCAGACGAGCGCCTATAGATTTGTCCATAGATTCGAACGACTTGAGAATGCTCCTGAAGATAAGAAGAAACGACAGCATTCTCCCGGGACTGTCTGTTTTCAGAAAGCCCCGAAATCTGCATTCCCCAAATGACGACCATAAAAATCAGGCACAGCAGGCACAACGGTCTTTTGATCATCAATATTTACTCTTCCTCTTTTTGAATCAATTTACTGTTCTTTGCAAAAAACTGGTCCAGCTGAATACTGTCTTTGAACACCAGATTATTCTCACCGTTGATTGATATCTGTACTCGTTTTGCCCGACAGTCATCCACAATGGAATTTACGATGGAATAAATGGCAATGGAACTGTCTGCCGTCGGCAAGGCGTCTTCCAGAAATGCCGAATCCAGATTAAAATAACAGTTTCCGGAATCCGTTGTCACGCCAAGAATCGTCAAATGCGAAGGAAGCGTCGGGTACACCCCCTCCGTTTCGGGTCCCTTCATCAGCTGCTCCAGCACCACCTTTTCCAGTGGTACGTTACTGTTGTAGTAAACCGTTCGCTCCTCCGGAATCAACTTTGTCCCATCTTCATTCGTAAAATACAGATCAATCGTAGCATACTGATATGAATTGATGTTTTCTCCGGAATATTCCATAAACGTTTCATTGTTCATAATACTGATTGGCATTCCATTTGAATCGGCCAGTTCTTTTCCTTCCACGGTAAATTTTACATATTTAATGTCCGGCAGTTGCACAAACAGCTTGACCACACCGGCACGCGTCAGCACTTCCCGTGTTGGTTTCATACTGCGGTACGCTTCATTAAAATCCAGTGTCAGCGTTCCCTCCGTAATCGCATGTGTGGTAACTTTCACATCCGCCGGAAGCAGCGGCAGATGTCCGTCACTCGCCTCATCTGCCTTCAAAAACTGCATCAGTTCTTTCATCATTGCCTGAGGAGTTTCCTCCTTCGGCTTATATGCCTCTTCCACCAGTTCTGTCTCATCAGCACTGATATAATAAAGATGGTGCTTTGCTTCTTTAATTTCCTTTCTCTGAAAATCGAATTTACATCCAGTCAGCACTCCCGATACCAGCAGAAGGAGTGCCATGCTCATACAAAACTTCTTCATCACATTCCTCCTATGGTATATAACTCAGCGGAATTCGCACAGAAAATGTGGTTCCCTCGCCTTCTTTGCTGTAAACTTTAATCACACCATGATGCATCTGAATCGAACTTCTCGTAATCGCAAGACCAAGCCCGGTGCCGCCGATTTCCCTTGAGTGAGATTTGTCTACCCGATAAAAGCGCTCAAAAATCCGCTCCTGGGCCTCCTCCGGAATTCCCATACCGGAATCCGCTACGGTGACATAAAAATATTTGTGATCGGCATCCAGTGATACACGAACCCATCCGTCATCTACATTATACTTGATTCCGTTCTCAACCAGATTGGAAATCGCAAGTGTGAATTTTACTTCGTCAACATCTGCTTCCACCGTGCGGAAGCTGTCCAGAATCAGATCAATATTTCTCTTGTCTGCAATCGGACGAAGCCGCTTTAAAATCGCCTCCAGAAGTTCATTCATATTTTTGTGTTCAATGTTCACTCTTTCTGTTGACTTCTTGTCCATCTTCACAAGGGAAAGAAGATCGGTAATAATCTTATTTTCCCTGTCAATTTCTGTCGTGATATCCTGCATGAACTCCTGATAAAGCTCGACCGGAAGATTTTCCTGTCCAACCAGTGAATCCGCCAGCACCTTCATGGAGGTCAGAGGGGTTTTCAGCTCATGTGACACGTTCGATACAAATTCCTGCCGTGACTCATCCAGCACCTTCATTCTTGCCAGCAATTTGTTAAAGGCATCCGTAATCAGCTCCGTCTCCGTATAATCAGAAACGGTAATCTCACCATCCTGATAACCATCTGTGAGCGCTTCAATCGATTTTGTAATTCTTGAAAATGGTTTCACAAGAATTCCCGACAGCAGAAAACCAACAACCAAAACAAGAGCTATAATGATTCCCTGAATCAGCATTCCCTTTTTCTGGAGAATTTCAATCGTGGCAGAAATCTCACTCGATGAAATACTAATCAGCATCACACCCTCAATATCCTGAGCTTCCGGGCATTTCACCGGAACAGCCAGCTGAAGGAGATCACTTTTGTCATTGTACTGTGACGGATTTTCTCCCTGAAAACATTTGATCACATCCGGAGAAATCACCGTTTTTCCATCGTCAATGTTATATGTATCTTTGATAATCCGAAAATCTTTGTTGATGACAAGAATTCTTCCCAGATACATATTTGCCAGAAGATCCAGCTTGCCGGAAATCACATCGGAATCCGGGTTCTCCATATATCCGTCGTGTACAAGCTGATTGCATAGAATATCACATTGATTTCTCACATTACTGGTGCGCAGAGAAATGGCACGATTTTCGTATGCCCGCATCAGACTTTGTGTAATCACCAAAGACGGCACAGTTCCCATCACAATCAGAATGATTAAGATACGAAACCGGAGGCTTTTTACAAATTTTGATTTTACCTGAAATTTAAGCACTGAAATAGTAACCTACCCCCCATTTTGTATGTACATATTTCGGCTCGCTTGGATTTATCTCAATCTTTTCGCGCAGTCTTCGGATATGTACATCCACAGTACGAACATCTCCAGGATATTCATAACCCCATACAATGTTTAAAAGATTTTCTCTGCTGTAAACCTTATTCGGATTAAATACCAGAAGTTCCAGTACATCAAATTCCTTAGCTGTCAGATTGATTTCCTTGCCTGCAATGAAAACACGACGGCTCTCACAGTCAAGACGAAGGTCTCCTACCTGAATGGATTTGCCTTTTTCCTGATTTTCCTCCTCATGTCTGGTACGGCGCATAATCGCTTTTAATCTCGCCTTTACTTCCAGAATATTAAATGGTTTGGTGATATAATCATCCGCACCGTATTCCAGCCCCAGAATTTTGTCCATATCCTCACCCTTGGCTGTCAGCATAATAATCGGAACATTGGAAAATTCACGAATCTGCTGACACACTTCCAGACCATCAATCTTCGGAAGCATTAAATCCAACAAAATTGCATTATATTTATTTTCTCTGGCTTTTTCTAAAGCCTCTTCTCCATCATAGGCACAATCTACCTGCATTCCATCCTGCTCCAGTGAAAAACGGATACCCTTGACAATCAATTTTTCATCATCTACTACCAGTATTCTCTTGCTCATTCTCTTCTCCTTCAACCTACCGAAATATCATCTTTTATCTTATCGTATACACCGCTTTTGATGCCATTCACATTTTGGATGTCTTCAATACTCTGAAATGCTCCATGTGTCTGTCTATAGGAAATAATGGCCTGTGCACGTGTCTGTCCAATGCCGCTGAGTGTCTGAAGCTGTGCCTCGTCGGCTGTATTGATATTGACCTTTCCATCCTCCTGCGCCGAAGATACTTCCCCCTGCAAAGTTTCCTTTGCTGTCTGCCCGTCTTTCTGGCAATTGCACTCACACTTACAGATTACCTCAATCGGCGGCTGCTCTGTCGGCGTCGCTTCTGCCGTTTCTGTCAAAGCCGGCGTTGCCTCTAAAAGAACAGCCTCGGCGTTGTCCCGTGCACATCCTGCAAGCATCATCATGCCCATTATCCCTATTACGATTTTCCTCACAGCTGTTTTCATACTTTTTCTCCTTTATAACCGTTTTTTCGTATATAAACGCCATAAAGTTTTCCCAGCCATGTATAACCAACTTATATTTTAGCGAATTCTCTCAAAGATTACAATAGAAAATATGCTCTTTTATTTCTGCCATTTAAAAATCACAATTCCCGCAATGGAAATCAGCATGCCCAGTACTTTTCGCCATTCAAACGGCTGTTTCTGTGCTCCAAACAACCCGAACAGTTCAATCAGATACGCCACAATCAACTGTGAGATTACAATCAGCATCACGGATTTTGCCGGTCCAAGCGATCCCATACTCTGAATCACTGTGATTGTAATAAAGGCTCCGATCACACCGCCAAGCAGCGTATATTTATGTTCCACCTGAAACAATGCACTCACGTCCTGTCTTCCTGTAAAAAGCCACGCTGCCACACATACCAGAAATGCCGTCAGCTGAACCCAGCCTGTAGAAACCCACAAACTCGACTGCTTTGTCACCTCCGTGTTAAATACTCCCTGGATACTCATCAGAGCACCGGATAAAAGTGCCGCCAAAAATCCAAACATTGCCCGCTCCTCCGTTTTTTTATTTAATATACACAGACAAAGCAACTTTTATACTCACTTACAACAGTTCTATAAAAGAATACCGCCAAGCGATTCGTTCGAGCGCAAAAAGCAGGCTGTATACCGCCTTTTTTGCAGTATACAGCCTGTTGCGCTTTCTGTATTCTCTTATAAGTTTTCCAGTTCTTCCTGACAAACAGGACGAATGCCTTCTTTCATAAGAGCATCGATTGCTTTCTGATTATCTTCCACACGGAAGATCATATTTGCCATACCTTTCTTCTGTGCAGTAAATCCATACATATATTCTACGTTTACGCCATTAGAGCCAAGCACATGGATGACTTTTGCCAGTCCACCCGGTGAATCCGGAACAGTCACAGCCAGCACTTTATTAATAGAAATTACATAGTCCGCATCTTTCAAAACTGTGGATGCATTGTAGACATCATCCACAATGATTCGTACAATTCCAAAATCAGATGCCTCCGCCAGAGACAGCGCGCGGAGATTGATTCTGTTTTCTGCAAGAACATCCGTAACTTCTGCCAATTTTCCCGGTTTGTTTTCCAGGAAGATGGAAATCTGTTTTACTGTCATAATGTTTACCCCCTTTTACCTGTTATTTCTGCTGATACAGGTTACGTTTATCAATGACACGAACAGCTTTGCCTTCGCTTCGGGTGATTGCCTTTGGATTTACCAGTTTTACTTTCGCATAGATACCAAGCATTGCCTTGAGTGCATCCACCAGCTCTTTCTCCTTGGCAGCTACAACTTTCAGGCTGTCGGAGAACATTTCCTGTGTCATCTCTACCTGAACTTCAATCGTATCGCTGTTGTTGACACGATCCACAATAATCTGATAATTTGCCGGATATCCTTTGTTCATCAGAACAGTCTCAATCTGAGATGGGAATACGTTGACACCTTTGACGATCAGCATGTCATCGCTTCTTCCCAGAGGTTTCGTCATCTTCACATGGGTTCTTCCGCAAGGGCATTTTTCTCTGCTGAGGATACAGATGTCACGTGTACGATAGCGGATTAACGGGAATGCTTCCTTCGTGATGCTTGTAAATACCAGCTCACCTTTTTCTCCATCCGGAAGAACTTCTCCTGTCTTCGGATTGATAACCTCTGCGATAAAGTGGTCTTCGTTCACATGCATACCACTCTGTGCAGAACACTCAAACGATACACCAGGTCCGGAGATTTCGGTCAGCCCATAAATATCATATGCTTTGATGCCAAGTTTTTCCTCGATGTCATGACGCATTTCCTCCGTCCATGCCTCTGCCCCAAAAATACCAGCTTTTAATTTGATCTGGTCACGCACGCCTCTTTCCTCGATGCTCTCTGCAAGATAAGCAGCATAAGATGGTGTACAGCAAAGAATCGTAGAACCGAGGTCTGTCATAAACTGAATCTGTCTCTCTGTGTTTCCGGAAGACATCGGAAGTGTCAGACAGCCAACTTTATGAGAACCGCCGTTTAATCCGGGGCCTCCGGTAAATAATCCGTAGCCGTAGCTGACATGGCAGACATCTTTGTTCGTTCCGCCTGCTGCCACAATTGCTCTCGCACAGCAGTCTTCCCACAAATCGATATCGTGCTGCGTATAAAAGGCAACTACACGTCTTCCTGTTGTTCCGCTTGTAGACTGGATGCGGACACACTCATCGAGTGGTCTTGCCACAAGTCCATACGGATAGGCATCTCTTAAGTCATCCTTCGTGATAAACGGCAATTTGTGCAGGTCATCCACAGATTTGATATCTCCAGGCTCAAGACCAGCCTCCTCCATCCGTTTTCTGTAGTAAGGAACATTGTCCCATACATTTTGAACTTGTTTTACCAGACGTTCACTCTGCCACTGGTGAATCTGCTCACGGGAAGCACATTCGATTTCCGGTTGATAATAACGCTCCATATGTTTTTTCCTTTCTTTGATATTTTCTATCAAAAGGCTGTTACATGCATGCAAAGCCTTTGTTTTTCAAAATATTTTCCGCCTCGAAAATATCATCGGTATGAACGATTACGGCTGATTTCCGATCTTCATATCCAAACGAAGAATAAATATAATTAATGTTAACATTGCTGTCCATCAAACTGCTCAGCACACTGTCCATGGCGCCTTTTTCATCGTTTAACTGAATGGCGATTACATCACAGATTTTATTGACAAATCCTTTTGCTGTCAGAATTTCTTTTGCCTTCAGAGGATCATCCACAACCATACGGAGGATGCCAAACTCCGGTGTATCATAGGAAGTAAACGCATAAATGCTGATTCCCTCCTGATGTAATTGAGTGGTTACTTTTCTGAGGCTTCCCGGCTGATTTTCCACAAATACCGCTACCTGTTTTAACATTTTTTCTCCTCCTCTATACGCTTGTTTCTTTTATAATCCGTCTCCGCGAAGGTCTGTCACACGTTTTGCCTTGCCCTCAAATCTCTGCAGACTCATCGGTGCTACCAGTTGAATGACTGCGTCAAGTCCCAGCGCCTGTTTGAGTGCCTTGCGGATACGTTTCTCCAGTTCTCCAAGTTTTGCATAAGAATCCAGCAGTCTGTCATCGATCAGCTCTACGGTGATTGTCATGACATCCAGACGATTCTTTCTCTCTACCTTAATCTCATAATGCGGCCCAAGTTCCGGAATCTGTAAAATCACTTCCTCGATCTGTGTCGGGAATACATTGACACCTCGGATAACCAGCATATCATCCGAACGTCCAAACAGATTGGCCATACGCACCGTTGTTCTTCCGCAGGCACATGGCTCATACATCAACATGGAAACATCCTTTGTGCGGTAACGAATCAGCGGAAGAGCTTCCTTTCCAAGACAGGTCACAACGAGCTCTCCTTTTGATCCCGGAGGCAATACCTCACCCGTCTCCGGATTAATGATTTCCGGAATAAACCAGTCTTCATTGATGTGCATTCCATTCAGCTCCGGACATTCACCAGATACACCAGGTCCGCACAACTCACTCATACCATAATTCTGTGTACACAAAAAGCTCTTGCCCCATACTCTGTGCATCTCATCACGCATTGGCTCCGTCATTCCCTCGCCGCCAAACAGTCCGATGCGCACTTTCAAATCTTCCTCCGGATCCAGTCCCATGGAACGTGCCACCTCACCGATATGCAAAGCGTAAGATGGTGTCGCAACAAGAAGTGTTGTTCCCATGTCCTGCATAAACATAATCTGCTTCTTTGTATTTCC
>JALFVM010000194.1 GCA_022787145.1 Lachnospiraceae bacterium
GCCTGCGAAAATCTGCCAAAGGTCTGCCGGAACAAGCGGACAAACCTGCACTTTGATTTCGGAAGGTTATCAATCTGTGCAAATTGGCTGTTCTACTTTGTTGGCAATGTCTTTTGTTGAAAAGTGTGCCAGACAGAAGAATATATGCACTTTCATGGATTTTTGCTTGTATGTCTCGGGATATTACTTGCTGAACAGTTACGTTTTTTCAAAATCTGCATCATTTGCGAAAATGTAGGAGTTTTCTGCATGACCGTGCTCGTCCGGGAGGGATACCGCCGCCCAGGCATTTGGGAAAATTTTCGCAGATTTTTCGAGCATAGCGATTGCTCGCGACGCACTGTTTGAGCACCGCGTGCGAGTTCGCGGCAAGAGCAATCCATAAGCGGCGCAGAAAAAGCAAGAAAATCGACATGCCTGGGTGGCGGTATCCCTCCCGGGCGAGTGCAGGTCATGTGGAAAAACTCCGGAAGTTATCGACCCGAAAACATTGCCGTTTGAAAGTGTTCCGTTGACCAGGAAAACGGTGCACCTAAGACTACAAACAGGAATTGATAGAAATCTTCATCTGGACATTTGATCCAAAAAATGCTATATTGATGAGCATGAAATATGTATTTAAGCCGCTGTCATTTCTTCCGGCCATACTTATGATGTACTTAATCTTTACATTTTCAGGACAGTCAGGAGAGTCCTCAGCAGAATTAAGCTACAAAGTAAGCTGCAAGGTGGTAGAGATACAGGGCACTCTCACAGGACAACATTATGATGATTATACAATCGCCGTGAAAGCCGATGCCATTCACTACAAAGTGCGAAAGGTTGCTCACATGACGGAATACTTTTTGCTGGCAATTGCTGTGGCATTTCCTTTCTATGTCTATGGGCTACGTGGATTTCCGCTCGTCGTGCTGACGATGCTGATCTGCGTCAGCTTTGCCGGACTGGATGAATATCACCAATCCTTTGTTGCTGGGCGCGGTCCGTCGAAAAAAGATGTTTTCATCGATAGCTGCGGTGCATTCATTGGAGTTATATTCGTCCGCATTTTTTGCTGGATTTTTCTGGGACTCCTTCCAGGACACAAAAAAAGAAAAGCATGAGAGAATGACGTGAACAGGGGGGACAGGTTTATGTTCTGATTTTCAATCAGGACATAAACCTGTCCCCCCTGTTCGCCCTTTTTTTATTTTGTCTGTTTCGGCAGCACAACATTTAGGATGATTGCAGCAAACGCTGCCGGAACAATTCCTGATCCTCCAAAAATCAATTGAACAGCCTGCGGCATAGCACTCGTTGCTCCTGATGTAGAACCAAGTCCATCACAGATAATTCCGCCGGATAACTCCTTATCCGTAGCTTCTCTGTTCATTCCACCCTCAATACATCCTGAGAAAGGTTTCAGACATGCACCAAGTACCCCCTCAAATAAGCCTCCAATCAGGGAAGCTCCGAGAATGGTTCCATAAGCGATCACGCCCTGTCCCATCGTTGCCACAACACTTTGAAATACCCCCAGAAAGCCAGATGAGGTTCCCATGATAATCGGAACTTTTCCACCACAGGGACCTATCGAAAAGAGCTGTACCAAAGTGACAATGCCTGCAATTGTCATCGAATTCTGCAAAACCGCTGTACGCAATTCCGCAAATCCGGCATCTGCCGTAATCCCACATGCGCCCAATATAATAATCAAAGGAGTCAGGTTACCCACAAACATGGCCATAATATGCTGCATTCCAAGCAGAACAGCTTCGTTCAATGGCAAACTTCCATAAAACGAATCCGGATTCCCCCGTCTTACTTTTTTCATTTGTGCTTTGTCATTTTTCATATCATCATCTCCTTTAAAATAAAAATAAAGGAGAGAAGTCTAAAAACTTCTCTCCTTTGAGTAATAAAATATTGTTCATACAATAACACAGCTTTGCACTGTTTGTCAATTCTTTTATTTTTCTTCTACCTCATCAACCACGCCATCCGGCACTTCTACATGATTTGCAAGCCTGGCACGCTCACTGATAGACATCGGCTTATTCTCACCCGGAAGAGGGATCTCCATTTCTTCCTCTGGATTCTCTGCCGCCTCACGCTCTGCTTCCTCTTTCTCGATTTTTGCAATCCGATTCAATGCCCGAACAGAAAAAATAAGAAAATAAATCGAACATCCCACAAACAGCACAACTGCCAGCAGCATCCATGGACTGATTCCGCTTTCACCGGTAAAAAATCCTTTTACGATTCCAAAGGAAAGATATAGCAAATATCCCGCTACCAGAATACGAATATAATGCATACTCTTATTCATATTCGGTTTCTTTTCTTCCTCATTCATATTTGAATTTTTTTCTTCGTTATCCATACCTCAATCCTCCCATTTCAGTCTGGTACACATTCATTCATCAGATTCTTCCGTAAAGTTTTGAGAGATTTCTCATTCTCTCCAGTATCTTGTGATCAATTTGATTTTTCGTCAGACGCCACTTCCAGTTATCTCCAAGTGTGGATGGTGCATTCATACGCGCCTCTCCTCCAAGACAGAGATAATCCTGAATCGGAACAACTGCCAGATCGGCAACACTCGCAATCGCAAGGCGAATCATATCCCACACAGCCTCATCCAGATCGTCTCCTTTGCTGTTCGCATAACGAAGAGCAAACTCACGGTCATGTTCACTTGCTGTCTCCAGCCAGTTTTTCGTTGTATCATTGTCGTGTGTTCCCGTATACACGACACAATTGTAAGAATATTTATGGGTCAGATAATCACTGTTCTCTGATGAGTCAAATGCAAACTGCAGCACCTTCATTCCCGGAAAACCGCTCTCTCTGAGCATCTGGCGCACGCTGTCTGTGAGGAAGCCAAGATCTTCTGCGATGACATTAACATTTCCGAGATGATTGCGAATCGCATGGAACAACTCCATTCCCGGTCCTTTCTCCCAATGCCCGTTTTTGGCCGTATCATCGCCATAAGGAATGGAATAATACTCATCAAATCCGCGAAAATGGTCGATGCGTACTACATCATAAAGACGGAAACTGTGTTCGATGCGCTGAATCCACCAGCTATATCCCGTAGAACGATGGTACTCCCAGCTGTAAAGAGGGTTGCCCCAAAGCTGACCATCAGGAGAGAATCCATCCGGTGGACATCCAGCTACCGCAATCGGCTCATTGTTTTCATCAAACTGAAACATCAATGGATTTGCCCAGGTGTCTGCACTGTCAAATGCCACATAAATCGGAATATCTCCGATGATCTGTATACCGTTCTCATTGGCGTATTTCTTCACAACATTCCACTGCTGATAAAAAAGATACTGCTGGAAGCGATAAAACGTAATTTCATCCGCCAGTTCTTCTCTGCACTTTTGAATTGCTGCCGGATGACGGTCACGAAGCTCCTGAGGCCATTCATTCCATCCTGCACCGTCCTGATGATTTTTAATTGCCATATAAAGCGCATAATCTTCCAGCCAGAATCCGTTCTCCTGAATAAACTTCCAGTAATCCGGCTCTGCATCCAGATCATAATTCTCATATGCTTTGCGCAAGAGTTTAAAACGTGATTCATATACTTTTTCATAATCTACGTAGCTTTCACTTCCGCCCCAGTCACACGCTTCACACTCTTCCTCTGTGAGCACACCCTTCTCAATCAATGCCTCCAGATCGATAAAATATGGATTTCCCGCATAAGTAGAAAATGACTGATATGGGGAATCTCCATATCCCGTCGGTCCCAACGGCAGAATCTGCCAGAATCTCTGTCCTCCTGCAATCAGCTGATCCACAAACTCCAATGCCTCTTTTGAAAAACAGCCAATACCATACTTCGATGGCAGGCTTGAAATCGGTAATAATACACCACTTGATCGTCTCATGTCTCATCCTCCTGTACTCTCATGTGCTGTCTATTTTACCACTTTTCACTAAAAATGTCCAAAAAAATTTGTGGTTTTTGTCGATTTTTTATATTTTATCTTCTATATAGACCAGTGTTCCCTTGTCTGTCTCCCCATTTTTTCCACATGCGGTCATACAAAAAAGCAACAGCAAAGCAATTTCAATCACAATTATGATTTTTTTCATCATAAATAAATCTCCCACGTTCTGTTATTGTTCACATCTTATTATAAACAGACTATGGAAAATCATACAGCAAAAAAATCACTGTTTTTACAGTCTTTCTCTGTCAAAACAGTGATTTTCGCCTGATGCAGACGGGAACAAAAGCCCTATATTGCGACATTTTCTTTTTTTATTGCATCATATCCTATTCATTTTTCAACCGTTTTTTTGTCATCCTCGATCATAAAATAATGAAAATCCACCTGACCGGAAATAGCCTCTGCGATATTCACACAGGAATTTCCGATTCTGTCAATGGCATGCAACACCTTTGAAAACGGTGCAGTCAGGCTTGCCGAACATTTTCCGTTCGCCACACGGTTCATATGTGCCTTTCTCATATTCAGATCCAGGTCCATGATCTGATCCTTCTGTCTGAGAATGTCCCGTGCTTTTTCTTTCTCTCCACTTTCAATCATCAAAAAGGTATCGGTGTACATATTCTCCACCTTTCGAAGGCTTTGCTCCAGTTCCAGCATTGCCTCTCTGGTAAATTCATACGTTCCGTCAATCTTATCCTGAATGGAATCAGAAATATCTTTGCATAAGCTGCTGATACGTTCCACATCGCTGAGTATGTACATCATTCTGGCTGTCTGAGTCGCCTGTTCTTCTGTCAGAACACCTGCGGAAAACATCTCTGCCAGATAATCCGTAATCTTGATATTCAGATTTTCCACAATGTATTCTTTAGACTCGACTTCGGCAAGAATCATCTCGTCCTCTGTCTTGGCTGCCTCTGCGGTTTTCTGCAGCATTTCCTTTACCATATTGCAGCAGCGCAGTACTTCCTTCGCCACCATCTGTAATGCCGCTGCAGGCTGGTTGATGATATTGGAATCCAGATACCATGCTTCTGCCGGGTTTTGCTCGTCTTTTCTTTTTCCATCCGGAATCAGTTTCATTACAACTTTCACCATCACACCGAGAAGAATCGTCCACACAACTGTCATACAGAGGTTGAAACCGGTATGCGCATTGGCAATCTGTCTGGAAATCACTTCAATTTCAGGGCCCTTTGGAGAAATCTGCTGAATCAAAGCTGCGTACGGTTTTGTAAACCAGATAAATACCAGAGAACCGGAAACATTAAAAATACAATGTGCCAATGCTGTTCTCTTTGCATCTTTGGACTGACCGATACTTGCCAGAAGTGCCGTGATCGTTGTTCCGATGTTATCTCCGAGAAGTACAGGAAGTGCACCCGCCAGACCAAGAATACTGCTCACGCCATCCGGGCCTGCCTGCGCCGCAAAATTCTGTAAGACCGCAATCGTAGCACTGCTGCTCTGCACAACAAGGGTCATTCCGGTACCAACCAACAGACCGAGAATCGGAACATCTGCCACTTTTCCAATCAAATCAACAAAAATCGGGCTGGATGCAAGTGGTTTCATGACGCTTCCCATCGTCTCAATTCCCAGAAACAGAAGTCCGAACGCAAAAATTGTCTGACCGATGTTTTTCCACTTTTCAGATTTCACAACAAAAGAAACAAAAAATCCCAGAAATACGAACAGATAAATATAGTCACTGATTTTAAAAGCAATAATCTGTGCCGTCATCGTCGTTCCGATATTCGCACCAAAAATAATGGAAATTGCCTGTGGAAGACTCATCAGTCCCGCACTGACAAATCCAATCGCCATAACGGTGGTAGCACTGCTGCTTTGCAGAACAGCCGTTGTCAGAGCTCCCGCGATCACGCCAAGCAGGCGGTTCTTTGTGAGCAGCGATAACACTTTTTTCATCTTCTCTCCGGCAGCTTTCTGCAGACTCTCGCTCATCATATTCATACCATAAATGAATATGGCAAGACCGCCAAACAATCCAAATATAATCTGTAATGTATCCTTCATGATTCTCTCCTATTCGTTTACTGATTCAATTCTTCCCACTTTACAAACATTCCTGTAAATACATTTTTCAATTCTTCCAAAGTAATATCCTCCAGAGGATTTTCTGCATTCACGATTACTGCAATATCATCCTCAGCAATCGCCTCATAATCCAGCAATTCCATCTCGTAATCCTTGAGATCTCTGGATGACATTCCGAAATCAAATTCACCCGACATAGCTTTGGTAAGTCCATCAGAGGAATCTGAAGACTGCACAATAATTTTTGCGTTGGAATTGATTTTCATGTAGGCATTTGCCAGATTTGCTATCAATGGTGCCACGGATGTAGAACCACCGATTTTTAATGTTCCTTTTGCTTTATTTGACAAAAACGAACTGCTCTTTGCCACGGGAATATAAGCTTCGGCCACTATATCCTGCCCCGCACCGTGCACATAAGAAAGGAAATCCTGTTCCAGTTCACTAAGCTGACCAGAGTATGCCAGATAAAAGGTACGGCTTAACGGATAGCTTTTTTCTTCCAGACTGGCCTGCGTTCCGTTGACCTTCAAAACCTTTATCCCGCCGTCCTCCGGCACAGTTCCAAGAGAAATATAGCCGACAGCCGATGTATTTTCGCCCACCAGTTTGCACACTTCCTCCGCATTTTCTGCAATTTGCGCTTTGTCTGTTGTCAAATCCTGTTTTCCTTCCTCATTTCCCACAAATCCTACAAGCTCGGCAAATGCACTTCTGGTTCCGGATCCCTCTTCTCTTGAAATAACCTGAATATCCTTTAATTGATCCAATCCCTCTGTTTTCGTGCGCTGAGAACTGTCCTGACCGCTTTGACTACATCCTGACAGCAGCGCTGCCATAAGCAATGCAGATAACAGAACCGGCATTTTTGTTCTTTTCATTTTTTAATCCTCCTACGCCTCTTTCGACGCTGCTGCCTCTGCCAGCCCCTGCACCTGTGCGTATGCCTGTGAAAAAAAGAATTCCTGTGAATTCAGCTGTGTCTCATCTGACTGAACTCTCGTATAAATACCATCGCTTTTCAGTTCTCGCACCTGTTGGTTATCGCTGAGCATGGTAATAAACATTTCGTTCAACTGACCACGAAGATCCGGATCATAAATCGGAACAGCTACCTCCACGCGGCGCAATGTATTTCTGGTCATGAAATCAGCAGATGCTATGTACAGTTTCTGGCGTTCTCCGCAGCCGAAAATATAAATGCGGGAGTGTTCCAGATAACGGCCTACAATACTGATCACGCGGATATTTTCTGTCTCACCCTCTACCCCAGGTATCAGACAGCAGATGCCGCGAACCACCAGATCAATTTTCACGCCAGCCTTGGACGCCTGAATCAGACGATCAATAATTTTCTTATCGGTCAGAGAGTTAATCTTTACTCCAATGTAGGCGTCCTCTCCATTCTTTGCATGCTCGATTTCTTCCTCGATCATGCCCAAGACTTTATTCTGAAGGCAATTCGGAGCAACCAGAAGATGTTTCGTCGCTTTTACCGTCTCTCCCATTGCAAGAGCTCCGAATACAGCAGAAGCCTCCTGTCCGATTTCCGTATTCGCTGTCATCATCGATAAATCTGTATACAATCTTGCCGTTTTTTCATTGTAATTTCCGGTTCCAACCTGTGTAATGTACTCCAGGCCATTTTCTGTCTTTCTGGTAATCAGACAGAGCTTGGAGTGCACTTTATAGCCATCCAGTCCGTAAATCACCTGACAGCCTGCCTCCTCCAGTCTTCTGGACCACTCAATATTATTTTCTTCATCAAAACGAGCTTTCAGCTCTACCAGAACCAGCACTTCTTTTCCGTTCTCTGCCGCTTCAATCAGCGCCTCTACCACCTTACTCTGACGAGCGACACGATACAATGTCATCTTCACCGATACCACCTGCGGATCATTTGCCGCTTCGTGCAGCATTTCCAGAAACGGTTTAATGCTGTCAAATGGATAAGACAGAAGTTTATCCTTCTGCTGAATCTGTGCCAGAATGGATTCGCCTTTTTTAAACTGTGGAGAGTTCTGAGGAATTCTTTTTTCATAGAACAGCTCCGGAATATTTCTCAGTTTGTCTTCCAGTTGGAATAAGAATGATAAATCCAATGGTGTATGATTACGAAAAACATAATCTTCCTTTACATCCAGATAATCACAGAGCGTATCTACAATATCTCCGTCCAGTTCCCTGGACATCTCCAGACGTACCGGTGCCAGTCTTTTTCTTTTCTTGATCAGATCCACCATAAAATCACGATAGTCCAGATCCTCATCATAAAGTGCATCTGCGTCAATATCTGCATTTCGCGTCACACGAATCAGAGATTTTGATTTTACGGTATAACCTGGAAAGGCATCTGGAATGTAATGCAGGATCAGTTCTTCGGAAAGCATATACGTTCCGGAATTTCCAGGAACAGGAATCAATCTCGGGAAAACACCGGAACTACATGGAATAATACCCAGTTTTTCTTTTCCGTTTTTTCGTTCTAATACGCCTACCGCATAGATCTCTTTGTTTCTGAGGAATGGGAACGGCTGTCTTTTTCCGACAATGGTAGGAGAAATCAGCGGTGCAATCTCACTTTCAAAATACTGTCTCAAAGACTGACTTTCCTTTTTGCTCACCTTTCGGAAATCTACGATTTTGATGCCGTATTTTTCCAGCTCATTCATCATCTCTTCATAGACAGCATCTTTTCTGTAATTCAAACGTGAGACCTCTTCCAGAATCGCCCTGATCTGCTCCTGTGGAGTCATATTTGTCTTGTTGTCACGAATTTCTTTGGAAACAAGCATCTGATCAATCAAAGAACCAATTCTTACCATAAAGAACTCATCCAGATTGCTCTGGTAAATAGACGCAAAGGACAATCTCTCACACAGCGGTGTTTTTTTGTCTTCTGCCTCCTCCAGCACACGTTCATTGAACTTCACCCATGACAGTTCGCGATTCATGTAAATTTTCTGTTTGCTCATACTTTTCTCTCCGTTTTTTATTTTTTTCAACATTTTCCTCTTTTATCATATTTCCTTTCTGTATAATCTAATGTCCTGTTTTTGTAAAATTAACGTAAAATATCGCACAGGACTCTTTCAAATCCTGTGCGATATTCCTATTTATAATCCTTTATAAATTTATCCTGATGATACAAGGGGCAAAATACCTTTTGACCCCTACATCATCCTGATCACAGCGGAAACACTACCGTAATCTTCGTTCCCTTGCCCAGTGCACTGTCCACTTTGATCTCTCCTTTGTGCATCGCCACACCATGCTTGACAATGGAAAGGCCCAGCCCGGTTCCCTCGATTTCTCGGGAGCGGCTCTTATCCACGCGGTAAAATCGTTCAAACACTCGTTCCCTGTCGGCAGCGGCAATACCTACACCGGTATCCTTCACCACGAACTCGGCATGATCTCCTTTGCGATGGACATGAATGTGTACTTTTCCGTTTTCGACATTGTATTTGATAGCATTGTCCACCAGATTATAAACAATTTCACTGAGCAATTGCCGGTTGCCGTGAATCTTTACAGACTCTCCTTTTAGTTTCACCGTGATGTTTCGTTCCTCTGCCTTCTGCTGCAATTGCCAGTTCACATCGTTTGCCATCATCCACAAATCCACTTCTTCCTCCATCGGAAGGCAGTCTTCCTGCTCATCCAGCTTGGACAGCTTGATAATATCCGCCACCAGTGTCGACAGGCGATTTGCCTCCTGATAGATACGCCCCGCAAATTCCGGTGTATTCTCCGCACTGACCATATGGTTCATGATCAGCTCCGCATAACCGGAAATGGACATCAGAGGTGTCTTCAGTTCATGGGAAACATTAGCTGTAAATTCGCGCCGCATCCGCTCATTCTGTGCTTTCTGCGTAACATCGAGAATGAAGATGACCGCACCACGGATTTCCTGGTCTACACGGACAGGATTTCCAAGAAATTGATAATTGCCGCCCTCCATCTCTACAATCCGATTGTTAGACTGCCCCTGCAATGCCAGATCCAGACAGGCCTTCAGATCCTGGTTTCGGCTCAGGGTAAGAATATTCTTATGGATGCACTCCTTCTTTTTAATATGAAAAAGTCCAAGTGCCTTTTTGTTGATAGACAAAATCACAGTTTTGTCCGTAACGATCAAACCATCCTGCATATTTTCCGTGATGGTATCGTACTCGTCCTGCTTTTCTTTCAGTGTCTCTACCTGCTGCGCAATCTGGTGGTTCTGCTGGTTGATTCTCGTAAGAAGAGGAGATATCTCTTCATATACATCGTTCTCCAGAGGATGCTCCAGATCCAGACAGTTCAGCGGTCTTACGAGATGCTCCGTCTGTCGTTTTGTAAGAAGTACTGCAATCGCAAGAACACAGGCAAAAATCAGAAGAAGCGGGATGAGACTGTTACGTATCGTAATAAATACACTGTCTGTCGTTCTTGCCACACGCAGCACATTGCCGTTTGACAGTCTCAATGCATAATAATACGTCACTTCTCCCATCGTAAAAGAAAGTCTTGTACTTTTTCCGCTCCCTTTCTCAAGAGCCTCTTTTACCTCCGGGCGTTCTTTGTGATTTTCCATTTTTTCTGCCGGCTCTGCCGAATCATACAAAACAGCCCCATCTGCCTGAATCAGCGTCAGACGGCTGGGGCTTACATTTGCAGTCTGTTCCGACAAATACGAAATCCCGGACTCCTCTACAGCCAGCTTCACATATCCGGCCTCTGTCTCTACCATTTCCTGCATCTGGTGTCGGCTCTGCTGATCGATCAGAATAATCATCAGCCCAAACATGACCAGCATGGAAATGGCAATCAGAATTGTCATATTTTTCAGAATTTTTTTCTTCATCTTGGTTCTCCAATACGATATCCGACTCCGCGCACCGTCTCGATCAGCTCACCGCAGGTTCCAAGCTTCTGGCGAAGTGTACGGATGTGCACATCCACGGTTCTCGTCTCACCATCAAAATCATACCCCCAGATGTGTGCCAACAGCTGATCTCTGGAAAGGACAATTCCAACGTTCTCCAACAGATACTGCAAAAGCTGAAATTCCTTGAGGGTCAGAACGGTCTCTTCCCCATCAACGGTCACGACATGCTTGTTGACATCCAGTTCCAGTTTGCCGATTCCAAGCCTTCGATTGGAAGGTACTTTTTTACTGCGGCGAAGCAGAGCTTTTACACGCGCAACAAATTCCATCATTCCGAAAGGCTTTGCAATATAGTCATCCGCTCCGCTGTCCAGTCCAAGAACCTTGTCGTACTCCGCACCTCTGGCAGTAACCATGATAACAGGAATATCTTTGGTATTTGTGGAATTTTTCAATTTTTTCAGAATCTCAAGGCCATCTTCTCCCGGAAGCATGATATCCAGAAGAATCAGCTCCGGTTTTTCCAGTGCCAGATCCTGAAAAAATTCTGCTCCGCTGGCAAAACCTTTGGCCTCAAAGCCACTTGTCTCCAGCGTATATACAATCAATTCTCTGATGTTTCTCTCATCTTCGACGCAATAAATCATATGTTAAGCTCCTTTATGCACACCGGTCAGGGAAAATTCTACCCACTCTGCAACGTTCGTTGCATGGTCGCCAATACGCTCATAATATTTTGCGATCATCAGCACATCCAGGGCACATTCTCCATCCGCCGGATTTTTCTGAATAATATCCAATAACTTTTTCTTCATTTTTATAAAAAGTTCATCTACCGTATCATCCGCGGCAATCACTTTCTGGGCAATATCCAGATCCCGTTTGACATAGGCATCCACCGCAGACGTTACCATGTTCATTGTGGCCTCTGCCATCTCCTTCAAAGTCACCATTTCGTCCGCCACCGGAATATGTGCAGTTGCTACGATTTCCGCAATATCCGCTGCCTGATCTCCGATACGCTCCATATCTGTGATCATCTTCAAAGCAGCCGATACCTGACGCAGATCTTTTGCTACAGGCTGCTGCTGCAGAAGAAGTTTCAGGCACAGATTCTCAATATCACGCTCTGCGCGGTCAATCACAGAATCATGTGCAATAATCTCTTTTGCCGCCTCCTTGTCTTCGTTCAGAAGTACTTTATAGGTTTCCTTAATGGCATCCTCACATAAGGTTCCCATCTCAATCAGTTCCAAATTCAACTGTGCAAGCTGTGCATCAAATCTATTTCTCATATCATCAACCAAACCTTCCTGTAATATAGTCCTCTGTTTTCTTGTTCTTTGGCATGGAGAATAATTGTTCCGTATCGCCAAACTCAATGACCTCCCCAAGAAGGAAGAATGCGGTTTTGTCAGAAATACGCACTGCCTGCTGCATATTGTGGGTAACCATGATGATAGTATAATCCTTTTTTAATTCGACCGCAAGATCTTCAATTTTGGAAGTGGAAATTGGATCAAGTGCAGAAGTCGGTTCATCCATCAACAGCACCTCCGGCTGTACGGCAAGCGCACGGGCGATACAAAGTCGCTGCTGCTGTCCGCCGGACATTCCGAGCGCACTTTTTTTCAGTCGATCCTTGACCTCATCCCAGATTGCCGCGTCACGCAGCGATTTCTCCACGATATCGTCCAGTTTGGCTTTGCTTCGGATTCCGTGTGTTCTCGGTCCGTAGGCAATGTTGTCATAAATACTCATAGGGAACGGATTTGGTTTCTGAAATACCATTCCCACACGTTTTCTCAAAAGATTGACATCCATGTCTCCATAAATGTCTTCTCCGTCCAGCAGCACATTTCCCGTAATCTTGCATCCCTCGACCAGATCATTCATACGATTTAATGATTTCAGCAGAGTCGATTTTCCACAGCCGCTGGGTCCGATAAATGCCGTGATTTCTTTCTCCGGCAACTCCATATTAATCTGTTTTAAGGCTTTAAAATCACCGTAATATAAGTCCAGATTCTGAATTGATATTTTACTGTTCATCTCTTATCCTTTCGTAATGCGTTTTGCTATCATTCCTGATATCCAGTTAATCAGCAGTACCATAACCAGAAGGATGACTGCTGTTGCATATGCCTGATCCATATGCAGACCCTCACTCGACAATGCATACATATGAACGGCCAGTGTTCTTCCGGATCCCATCAGGTTGCTCGGAATCTGCGCTACCGTACCTGCTGTATAAATCAGTGCAGCCGTTTCTCCTACTACTCGCCCGATTGCCAGGATAACTCCTGCCAGAATTCCAGGCACTGCTGAAGGAAGTACGATTTTAAAAATAGTCCGAAGCTTGCCTGCTCCCAGTCCGAAGCTTGCCTCCCGGTAAGAATCAGGGACTGATTTGAGCGCTTCCTCAGCGGTTCGCATGATGACCGGAAGAATCATGATCACCAGTGTAAACGCACCTGCCAGAATGGAATAGCCCCATTTCAGCGTGCTTACAAAAAACAGCATACCAAACAATCCATATACGATGGATGGAATACCCGTCAACGTCTCTGCCGTGATACGAACCAGACCGACAAACCGACTTCCTTTTTTCGCATATTCCACCAGATAAATTGCAGAAAAAATTCCAATCGGGGCTGCAATCGCAAGGGAGAGCAGTGTCATCACAAGTGTATTGATCAAAGAAGGCATCAGCGATGCATTTTCTGATGTATAGTGCATCGAAAAGAGATCCAGCTGAATAAACGGGATTCCCTTGATCAGAATATAGGCGATCAAAAAAATCAGGACAAAAAAGGTCGCTAGTGTTGCCAACAGCACCAGCAGTGCAGTCAGTCCGGATCCCGGATGACGCAGATAACTTTTCATTTTGTCAGAAAAGGTAACTTTATTTCTAATTTCCATTGTTTGACCTCCTGTTCAGCACCGACAGGCACAGATTGATAATCAAAATAAACACAAACAGTACCACACCGGTTGCAATCAGTGCCTCTCTGTGGAGATCTGTCGCATAGCCCATCTCAATTACAATGTTAGCCGTCATGGTTCGGACACCTTTGAGCAGTCCATCCGGCATACGCGCCTGGTTTCCCGCTACCATAATAACCGCCATTGTCTCTCCGATTGCTCTTCCGATTCCAAGAACAACACCTGCCAAAATACCTGATTTTGCAGCAGGAAGAATGACACGGAAAATGGTTCTTTCATGTGTTGCTCCCAGCGCCAGTGATCCTTCGTAATAACTGTCCGGGATACTGCGAATTGCAGACTCCGTCACACCGATGATAGTCGGAAGAATCATGATACCAAGCAGAATAGATGCTGTCAGCATGCTGCTTCCGTTGCTGTTCAAATGCTTGTTTCCCGTCACTTCCACCAGGAAATGGCTGAAATCGCGCACCATCGGAACGATCAGGACAAGTCCGAAGAAGCCATATACAATGGACGGAACGCCTGCCATCAGCTCTGTCGCTGATTTCAGCGGACGATAAATCTGTTTCGGACAATATTTTGCCAGAAACACAGATGTGAGAATGGCAATGGGAACACCAATCAAGATTGCTCCCGCTGTCACATAAATACTTCCCATGATCATTGGAAAAATTCCAAAAATCTCATTGGAAGGCCGCCAGGTCTCTCCGCGGAGAAACTTAAGCGGCCCGATTTTTCCAATTGCGGGAATTCCATTTGCAAATAAGAATACACAAATCAGGGCAACGGCCAGTATCGATACACAGGCTGCGATCAGAAATACCAGACGCATCCCTTTTTCTTTCATATGATTCATATGGATTATCCCTCTTTATTTTTTCTTTATTTACTCTGCAAGTTCTGCCCAGTCTAAAATCTCACCAGTGTAGATTCCTTTTACCTGATCGCTGGACAGTTCATCTAACGGATTTTCCTGATTTACGATAACAGCAATACCGTCCATAGCGATTACCTGAGAGGATACTCCCTCTGATGTCTCACTGTCTTTCAGCTCACGGGATGCCATACCGATATCACAGATTCCATCAATTGTAGAAGTAACACCTGTAGTAGAATCGCTCTGCTGAATCTCGATTTCTGCGTTTGGATTCACACCGATATAAGCTTCTTTCAGTTTCTCCATAACCGGTGTGACAGAAGAGGAACCTGCCACTACAACTTTTCCTTCCGGTTTTGTTCCTTCATAGGCACCTTCGTCAGATGCTTTGATGTAGTTGTTTTCCTCAATGATTGCCTGTCCGTCAGCACTCATAATATAATCAATGAAATCCTGTGCCACATCACTGAGGCCGTCTTTTGTGACAATGTTGAATGGTCTTGCAATTTTGTAGGAGCCATTGGATACGTTCTCACCAGTTGCCTCGACACCGTCAATTTTCACTGCCTTTACGGTATCATCGAGAGAACCGAGTGATACATAACCGATTGCATATGGGTCACCAGCTACCGATGTCAGCATAACGGATGTGCTGTTGGTGATACTTGCCTCTGTGGTTGTCATATCTACTTTCTCACCATTTTGCTCTTCCTGCACACCGAACAGTTCAATAAAAGCACCTCTTGTACCGGATCCGTCTTCTCTGGATACTACAGTAATCGGTCCCTCTGCTGTGGTCTCTTCTGTACCCTCTGCTGCCGCCTGTGTTTCCTCTGCCTGTGCTGTGCTGTCGCTTCCTGCATCAGAACCGCCACATCCTGCAAGAGTTCCCATTGCCATTGTTGCTGCTGTTAACATTACAAGAAATTTTCTCATCTTCATTTTTACATTCTCCTTCAATTTACTTTTCAGATTCAATATGTGTGTTGTTGTTTTACAGTCTGTATCTTATCGAAGGAATGTAAAATCCAAAAGTCTGCCTCTGTAAAGTTTAAGTTAAAAAAATTTACAATAAAAAAAGAATGTAAAATCCCGATTATCCCGAAATCCTACATTCTTTTTCATTTTTTATTCTGTAAATAACTGTTTTCTGATATACAGATAAAGATCACGATAAACCCGATCTTTCTGGCGTTCATTCAAAATCTCATGGCGCATCCCCGGATACACTTTTCCCCGCACATGACGATATCCCACATGACGCATATGGTCGACCGCCTGCTTGAATTTTCGAATGTTATCCATGCAGGGATCGTCTGCTCCGCTGACAAACAAAACCGGAAGATTCGGTCGGCGGCATTTCCATCCTTTGCTGCTGTAAGTCTCCTGCATTAACTGAAACAATGCCTGATACGCATCTGCCGAAAAAGTAAATCCGCATAACGGAGAATTGTCATATTCCGTCACCACCTCCGGATTCGAACAAGTCCATGCGAAACGGCTCTTCTCTCCCTTGAATCGAAGCGCATACGGGCCGAAACTCATCGCCTCAATCAGACGTCCCGGATGTCGCGCACCAAAAATCTTTTTCTGGGCAACAGCCATTGCCATTCCCAAAGGCAGCGCCGGATTTTTGCTTGGCGAACCACTCAAAATCACCAGATTGACACTGCTGTCGTATTTTTTCAGATATGTACGGACCGCCAGTGATCCCATACTGTGCCCCAGAAGGACCACCTTCTTATGCGCATAGCGTCTGTGGATAAAGTCATTGACTCTTCGGATATCCTCCACCATCGCATGCGCGCCTCCGCCATACATATAGCCAAGATCTTCTCTGACTCTTACACTTTTGCCATGACCGCGATGGTCATGAATGACACAGACAAACCCGCGCGCAGACATATATTCCATAAAGGGCAGATAGCGTTCTTTGTATTCGCTCATGCCGTGCACAATCTGAATCACACCGTATATGGCACCATCCGGTTCTGTCCGAAACGCCGAAAGCTCCAGATTATCCACTCTTGAACGCAGGGTAAATGCAACTTGCTTCATAATACCACCTCCCGATATCAGGCATTTTCTCTATTGTTATACAAAAACATGGCAACCGCCATGGATATGATGATCACATAGCCAATCCAACTGAACAGATCCGGAATCTGTCCAAACACCAAAAATCCGAAACCTGCCGAGAAAAGAATCTGTGAATAATCATAAACTGAAATTTCTCTTGCCGGTGCACAGGAATAAGCTGCTGTGATCGTAAACTGTCCTCCTGCTGCCGCTGTTCCTGCCAAAAGCAGCATCACCAACTGCTGCATGGACATCGGATGATAATCCAGAATGAGAAACGGCAATGTCACCAGACAGGAAAATCCTGAGAAAAAAGCAACAATAAACGGTCCCTTTTCCCCGCAGGAGCTTAACTTTCGAACATAGGTATAAGCCAGTCCGGCACACACACCTCCCGCAAATCCGATTAACGCAGGAACAAGCTCCATATTCGTCACAGTAGGCTTAATGATAAAAAGACTTCCGATAAATGCAGTCACGACAATCAATACCTGTGCCGGTTTTACTTTTTCTTTCAGAATGATTACACTAAAGAAAATCGCAAAGAACGGGGACATCTTATTGAGCATCGAGGCATCTGCCAGCACCAGATGATCCACCGCATAAAAATTGCACAAAATTCCAAGAGTACCGAACAAAGATCGGAAAACCAGATATTTTCTATTCCCCTTATTTCCGGAAAATCCAATGTGATTGCGTTTCATTGCCGCTGCCGCGATCACAAAAGCAATCGCGTTTCTGAAAAAACTTTTTTGTATAGACGGCAAATCCCCCGACAGTCTTACAAACATGTTCATGAGAGCAAAGAAAAATGCAGACATGACAATAAAGAGGATTCCCTTATACTTTGTCTTCATGTTCATGATTTCTACCATTCTTTCCTTATTTTATTTATATATAATAAAAAAGAGTCTGGTTCAAACCAAACTCTTTTTGAGAGCGTGAGACGGGGCTCGAACCCGCGACCCCGACCTTGGCAAGGTCGTACTCTACCAACTGAGCCACTCACGCATGTCCCTCGGACAAGTAATACTATACTACAAATCCGATAGGATGTCAAATACTTTTTTCAAATTTTTTTATTTTTTTTAAAAGAATGCACAACTTAACTGTTTAACACAGCGCTGAGCATGTATTCGCTGTTCGCAAAGTTCTTCTGACTGATGTTTTCCAGGCGAATCAAATCCAAATCCAGCCACAGTTCCTCTGCTGCTACCATCATGTGCGCATACAGAATTCCAAAGTTAATCTCCGTCAATCGCTTGGAAGTTCCAACACTCGACTTCTTACAGAAAATATGAATTTTGTTATCGTAGACAAGAAATCTCCACGGTTGAGAATTCATACTCGACGGAGCCAACCTTGCCACATCCAGAAGCTGACACATCCACTGACGCGGTTTTTCCTTGTATACACATAATTTATTCATATCCAGTCTCTTAAATTCGGAAGGTCTCCTTGTTGTACTTCCTTTTGCCCGTCCAAAAGCCAGGATACAGACCAGCTTCTTATTTCCAAAACGTGCATACTTCCTGCTGACCACAGGAGAACCGACAAAGCAGCTTCCAATGCCCTTGCAGGAAAGAAAAAGACTCATCTGTTCCATAATAAATCCTGCATTCATATAACATTTGTCTTTTTCTTCCGTATATAATAACAGATAATACGGAGCACGTACACCAAACATTGCAACCCTCTCATGCCTGCTCAGAGATTCTACAATCTGCAATTCTGTTTCAATCCCCAGAAAAAGCTTTTGAATTTCTTCATAATTGGCATAAATCGACTGCAGCAGGCTGTCACTCACCGGCTCCATTTTATAATTTCGAACTGATTTTCTCGTAAAAATAGCGTTATAAATCGTCATACTTACACCTTCATCCTTTTGTAACAATATTGTAACATACACAAAAAAGAATGCAACGTTCTTTTTTATTTTTTACATTTTCCACAGAAAAAGGTGCCGAATTCGACACCTTTTATCAAAAATGACGATAGCTTATTCAATCTCCGTCAATTCTGTCATAATCTCGGCCTTGTAAGTCGCCTCAGGATTCGGCTGTGTGATCACCGTTGTGATTCTCAGATGCGCATCGTCTACAATTTCCATACATCCAATGCCAACATTTCCCTGGTCATCCGTAAAGTTAAAATTCATGATACCATCCTGAATCTTACCGGTACAATTGCCAACCTCTGCCGCCACGCCAGTTCCATTGAGCGCTCCATCCACGACACGAAACCGGAAAATAACTGTATTGCCGGCTACCGAATGAATCTGAACATAGCAGGATGTGCTTGATGACGATTCCCATTTGGTGGATTTATATTTTGCCCAGTCTGTCACATCAACCGAAGGAGTCACTTCTGCCTCCGGAGTTTCTGATACTTGCGGTGTCTCCGTGACTACCGGTGTTGGCATCACCGTTGGTGTCGGTGTCACACTTTCCGTCACTTCTGTACCTGTCGGTATCGTCACCTCCAGATTATCGACCTCCTCCAGACAGCTTCCTGTCACATAGCTCTTTTTTCCTTCAAACAAAATCTGAATCCATCCGTTTTCACAGACCCCGATTCCCTGTACCACATCATTTTCAAACAGAGAGCCGACCCATTCACTGTCACCGCTGCAGTCCGCACGGACATTGACACCCATGACAACTTTATATTTTTGATATTTCGCCTCTACCTTTACACCGCTTGGCGTCTCACTGTCACTCATTTGCATTGCAATTGGTGTGGCAGTGACATCTGGTGAGGATATGCCGGCAATACTTTCAACACTGTCCTCATTTGCCACAGCCTGCCCATTATTTTCAGATGCCCCGCATGCGTTCAGCAGACAAATAGAAAGCGCTGTGCCGACTACCAGCCTTTTTCCATACTTAAGTCTCATACAAGATACCTCCCGTTCTATTTGTTCCCCCCTGCTGTTGATGCCATCATTATACCATCAGGCGGACTTTGCGTCCATACCTATCCCTGTGGAAAACATTAACATTATACTCATCGTTACTGTGAACGAAGTGAACAGTCACTACTCGTCAATAGCGAAGCGGTATTTTTGACTCATATACAGAAATCGGAATCTTTTCATTTCGAAGGAAATATTGAATGCCCTTCACGGCCAGATCACTGTTATTTTTCGGCCCAACCGTTATGGCACGAATTGGATTTTGCCCTCCTTGATGAGCATAACTCACTTCTATATAAGGAATCAAGGTCTGTGCTTTTTCCCGAAAGTGAATCGGTGTCAGCTCCGGAAAAATCTCCATTCCACTATTTTCATGAAATGCCCAGAACACAAAACGATATTCCTGTTCTTCCTGAAAACACTCTTTTTTAAAAAACATCGAATAAAGAAAACTGCACAGAGCAAATTCACTCATAAACGGATTCAGCTCTTCCTCCGTCACCAGTTCCGTCTCAGACAGCAATTTCTTTCTGAGCACACGCCTGCCATCGTCTTTTCTCTTTAATACACGAAGAAAGGTATCCTCCACAAGCTTACACTGTTCCTTCCTATTATATATGACACATCCGTCCATCTTCATTTTCTTTTGTATTCCACTTCGAAGCTGACTGTAATCAAACTCCATACAATACCCCTGCGATTTGGCAAATTCGCTCCACAAAAGAAGACTGTCATATCCCTTTGAAAAAGACAAAACATAACAGCCTGACATCACCTGATCTTCCACAAGCGTATTCAGTTCTTCTATCTTTGCCTTTAACATTCTCCTGAAAAGTGCCCGGTTGCTCTCATTCAAGATCAGCTTCTCACAAACCTTCTTTGTTACCTTATATGCATAACGGAATTCATTTTTGTCATTCAAAAAATCACTTTTTGTCACCCAAAACGAATGCTGTGTCACAATCCCCTTCAGAGAACTGAGATTTGTATAATGATAAAGTTTCTCTCCTTCCCGACATTTGGGAATTGCAAGCCACTGATTCATATTTTCTGCCAAAAGGTCTGCCAGTATTTTCTGCATATCGCCCTCCATAAATGCTTCTATATTCTTTTTATAGATTATACCGTATCTGTTTTTCATTTTAAACAAAATATATGTGAAATTTGTGAATAGTAAGGAAATTTGATGTTTTTTCTATGATTTGGTTATTTTTTTATTTACATAACGAATATTTTGTTGTATAATATTACCAGAAAGTTGATGAAATTACTTTAAGGATATGCTTATGAAGACAGGGGCCATTATTCTTGCCGCAGGACGGCAAAAAGAGGCTGAACTATTTCAGCCTCTTCTGAAAATAGACGGAGTTACCACAATCCGAAGATTGATTGTAACCCTCAAGCATTCCGGTGTTTCCCCCATCGTTGTGATTACTGGTGAGCAGGGCGATGCACTGGAAAAAGAAATCGGACGTATGGATGTGATTTGTCTGCGCAATTCTGGTTATCAGAACATGCAGATGTTTGAGAGCATTCAGTTGGGTCTGCGGTATATCGAACGCTTATGTGACCGGATTCTCATTCTTCCGGCCAAGTTTTCTCTCATGTTGCCTCAGACAATCTCAAAGCTGCTTCACTCAACAGCAAAAGCAGCCTGCCCTACTTTTGAAGGACGCCGAGGCCATCCTGTTTTGATCGACAAGGCACTGTTTCCCATTGTGGATGCTTATTCCGGAGATGGAGGACTGCGTGCCGCCATGGAACTTCCCCAGATAGCTCCGTATACGGAGGAAATCCCAGTGGAAGATACTGGTATTATTCATGCTTTGGATACTGAAGAAGGATTTTCGCTCGCAAAACAGCGGGCAACTCTTCCAACCTACTGCACTGTGAATCTATCATTTCATCGGGAAGAATCTTTTTTTCAGAGTGAGACAGCCCGCTTTCTGCAACTGATTGCCCACTCAGGATCTATGCAGACTGCCTGTAAACAACTGCATATATCTTACAGCAAAGGCTGGAAGATTATAAAAACTGCAGAAAGCTTTCTGGGCTTTCCACTAATATCTACCCAAAGCGGAGGAACAAGTGGCGGTTCCTCTAGCTTAACGGCAAAGGGAAAACTATTTTTGGATAAATTTCTTAGAATTGAAGAACAGCTGAATGAAACAGCAGAACAGTCGTTCCATGAATTGTTTTCTAACGAAACAATCGAATCATAATGCCCTCTCTGACGGGACCTCCACTTGATACGAAGATGAAATCACCTTCCATCTTCTTTATCAGGAGGTTTCGTTTTTTTATTACAATCGTAAAAGACTTCCATTTCTGTCAGTGGTGTCATAACATTCTAACTTTCTCTATGAGGAGTGTCAAACGCGCAGAGTACAACACTGCCCATAACCAAGCTTCCACTCCATTAATTTTGAAAGAGAAATGCCCAGATAATGACAGCGCAGGGTGCGGATGACACCATGATGTGTCATAATCAGAATTTCTCCTTTTTCTTCTCTTCGAATCTGCTCCATCTCCGCGACTGCCCTCTTTTGCACTTCCAAAAACGTCTCTCCTCCCGGCACGCGAAAATGTACCAGATCACGTCCCCGCTCCTCATAGGCTTTTGGATACAAGTTTCTCACCTCTGAAAATGTTTTTCCATCCCATTCTCCCATATGGATTTCCCGAAGACATTCCCTGTAAACAATTTTCGGCCGACTTTGATAACCAGACAACACATCCGCAAAAATCTGCGCACTTTCCCTGCAGCGAATGCTGGGACTGCAATAAATTCGCTCCGGTCGTCCCCTGTACTCCATAGCAGCCACACGGATCTGCTCTCTGCCGCGCGGGCTTAGACAGCATTCCGTCGTTCCCAGAAATCTTTTTTCTCCACCGGACAGTGTCGTTTCTCCATGTCGATACAACACCAGTTCCATGTTACGCCTCCCTGCAGCGAATGCAACGTTTTCCGGTATAAGCCGGAAGCTGCTTTTCCCACTGTCTGCACTCAATCTGTATGTCGCAAGTCTTTTCACGAATCGCTTTTGCAGTCTTTGGCGACAATGCATCAAACCCTTCCAGAATCAGACTCCAGTTGCCATTTGCCTTCTGTACCAGCTGATAATCCAGAATCTCCGGAAAGGAAAACAAAAATTCATCCCACTGGCGAATTCCCCAGCCGCGAAACGTTCGCTCTCCAAGTCTTCCTGTCACTTCCACTCGACGAAGAACACTTTTGCAGGAACAGTTTCCAGGCAAAATTCTGGCACGGTCTCCCATCCGGTAACGAATCAAAGGCATTCCATCTCTTGTCAGCGTCGTCATGACAAGCTCACCAAATTTTCCATCCGGCATAGGATTTCCATAAAAATCCACCACTTCCAGATACAAATCATTCTCCCGAATATGCATCCCCTGATGTGCCTTACACTCCAACGCTACGCCAAGCCCGCATTCCGTCATGCCAAGATGATCAAACACTTCGAGCCCAAATACCTCCAGTCTCTTACGCACAGAATCCGAAAGCAGATCCGTACTTGTCAGCACACGCGCAAGCGGCAGTTTCATGTTTTGTCTCTTTGCATACTCCATCAGGGCAAGAAGCTGTGTCGGGATTGCCACCGCCGCCTGCGTATTGTTTTTAATCATGCATTCCGCTGCCTCAGGCAGCTGCTCAATCAGACCGATACCCACGCCCTGAATGCCTCGTCTTTTCAATCCGCGCATCAGCAAATCTCCCACGCATCCCTCACTTTTCCAGGGCAGACAGATTGCTACCCTTTCCCCTTGTGCAGTAACCTGCTCCATTCCATACGCAAAGAAATCAATGGTCAATTCCTGATCTTGCTGCGTAAAATAAATTCTTTTTGGATTTCTCGTCGTTCCCGACGTACTAAGCGTCACCACTCTCTGAATATCACGCTGAGACACACACAGCATTTTTGTACCATTCCGAACCAAATCTTCTCCATCCATCAATGGATATTTTTCAAAATCTGCCATCGTTTCCGGCAAAGGCAGATCTTTATACTTTTTTTTGTAAAAAGCACTGTTTTCCTTTGCCATTTTTATCGTTTCTGAAATTTTTTTAATCTGGTACTCTACAAGCTGTTCTCTGGACAGCTGTTCGGAGGAAAAATGTTTTCTTCCAATCCAGCTATCCAGTACACTTACCGGAATCTGTTCCATCTTTATTTTCCGCCTTTCTACTCCCTGTATAATGATGTTCCGTCTATCGCTGTCAGATTGTAGGCACAAAACGGAATCAAACGTATGTTATTTTTTCTCGCCACTACATGAATATAACAGTCGCGCAGACGTTCCAGATCCAGGTTCCAGGCATCCATAAACGCCATCGACGATACCGCCAGAGTATATTGATCTACTCTCTTAAGGAAAGCATCCAGCGAACTTGTATCATACGAGTCCCCGGATTCCCCACAGCAGCAACAGCTCTCCTCCTCTGGCTCCGGCTCTCCACAACAACAGCAGCTTTCCTCCTCTGGCTCTGGCTCTCCACAACAGCAGCAGCTTTCTTCCTCTGGCTCCGGCTCTGCGCAGCAGCAACAGCTTTCTTCTTCACTTGCTGCCCATCTGCGTGCTACAAATTGCTGTGCTTTTTTCGCAGCCTCCCCGGCATCTGGGATTTCCTCCACAGGGGCACCACAGCCACAGCCTGCGGATTGATTCCACGGACGAAGCTGTCCATCCTCTGTCTTCATAAAGTTTCCACTAAATGAACAGTAAGCATTTTCTGCTCCTGCCGGTGTGAAATCGCCGATTTTCATCTTTCCGCCTGTCTGAGCCTCAATCGCCTGCAAAAGCTGCGGAAGTGTAAAACGATCTTTTTCCTTCCCCGGCTCATAACGTCCAAAAAAGCTCAGTGGCTGGAAATGAACACCGCGCACTGCCGGCATCTGTTTCAGCGCAAACTCCAGAATTTCTCCTACCTGATCTTCGTTGACTCCTTTCGCAATGACCGGAACAAGCACGACGCCAAGATTTGCTTTTTTGCAGTTCTCAATCGCCTGTTTCTTGATGTCCAGCATTTTTCTTCCGCGCAAAATCTCATAGGCATTCTCACGCATACCGTCAAACTGCAAAAATACACAATTCAGCCCTGCCGCCTTCAATCGTGCTGCATAGTCCGCCTCCTTCGCCAGACGAATTCCATTCGTATTCAGCTGGAAAAAGGTAAATCCCTTTTCTTTTCCAAGGCGGATAATATCCTCCAGATCGTCGCGCACAGAAGGCTCACCACCGGAAAGCTGGATGTTGAACGGACCGCCGCAGGCCATCATGGAATCATACCATTCCCCAATCTCCTCAAGCGACGGCTCTTTCACCTCATCGCCCTCCCCCGCTCTTGCAAAGCAGACTGGACAGTTGAGGTTGCATCGATTCGTCACTTCCAGAAGGACACAACAGGTATGCTGCCGGTGCTCCGGACAGAGTCCGCAATCATACGGACAGCCTTTTTCCACCTGCATCGCCGGATTTTTCTGCACCGAAGGCATCTTCTGATTTTCCCAGCTCTCATAATCCGGTGCTCCTTTCCAGATTAATGTCTTGAAAAATCCATGCTCCTGGCAGGTCTTTTGCATATACACTTCGTCTCCATAAGCCACAATATCTGCATTTACTTTTTTCAGACAAACCGGGCAGACACTTTCCGTCTGCCGAATCAGTCTTCCAACATTTGTTCCAGCTGTTGTTCCCATAACTCCTGTTCCTCCTTCCAGCGTTCTTCTGGGAAACTGACCTTCATGGATTTATCTCCGAAAATCCCCTTTATCTGTACTCCTCTGTCCGTCTCAATCCGGAAAAAAGGACGTCTTAAATTTTTTTTTACAAACAATTCTCCCATCTGCCCAAGAAAAACTACCTTTTCTTCGTCTAGCGCAAATGGCATCTGATAGCGATATGTTCTTGCATTCGCAAAGCAATTATCCACTTTCTCACATGTCAAATGTTTACTCACTTACAATCTCCTTTATCGCCTGCAAAAATGCTTCCAGTTCCTCTCTCGTGGTAAAGCGGGACATACTGATTCGCACACTTCCCTGCTTTTCCAGTCCAAGATACGGCAAAATCAAAGGTGCACAGTGAAGCCCTGTTCTGCAGATGATATCATAGCTTCCATAAAGGATATCACCGATTTCTTCCGGTGTATAACCGGAAACCGTAAACGAAAACACAGGTGTGCGCATTCCATCCACCGCTATAACATGTGCACCCAGACTTTGCAGCGTTTCTTCTATCTCCTTTGACCATGCCGTTAACTTTTCCGAATCAAGCGGGTGAGCGTTTAACCAGTTCACCGCCCAGCCAAGCCCCTGAAAGCCCTGCTCATTCTGCGTGCCGGCCTCCAGACGAAGCGGCATCTGTGCCGGCATTTCTTCCTCATCTGAAAAAATACCGGTACCTCCAGTCATCACAGGATCCAACATGATTCCCTCGCGCACATAGAGTCCACCCGTTCCCTGAGGACCAAGCAGATATTTATGACCGGTAAATGCCAAAAGATCCACCCCCCACTGCTTAGGCAGCACGGGGACAATTCCAAGAGTCTGACACGTATCTGCAAGCACCACTGCCCCGGCTTTGTGAGCAAGCGCCGTAATTTCCTCCAAAGGGTTCACTGCACCTGTCACATTTGATGCATGTGTGATTACCACCATTTTCGGATGATACTGCTGCAATGCCTCTTGCAGACACTGCATCTGGATGCGTCCGTCTTTTTGCACTGGCAAAATTACATAGCGCACTCCCCGATTTTTTTTCAGCCACCAAAGCGGGCGCAGCACAGAATTGTGTTCCGCTGCGGAAGTCAGAATCACATCTCCTTCTTCCCATGGATATCCAAGAAGTGCTGTATTGAGCCCATGCGTTCCATTTTCCATATAAGAAATCCGTGTACTGTCGGAAATCCCCATCAGCTTTGCAAGTTCCTGTCTGGCATCCATGCTTTTGACAGTCTCTCCATTCCCGGTCGCTCTGCTTCCGTGCACAGGAATTCCATCGATGACACGACTCATATAGCCGGCAAGTCCGTCGGCTTTCGGCCAGGATGTGGCTGCATTATTCAAATAAATCATATCCCATCCACTCCTTCAATACGTTCCTGCAAGTGAAAAAACGTTCTCTGTCTCTTTCAAGCGACTGCAATGCCTCTGGATCATTCTGGAAACGCAGCCGCTTTTTCTTTGATTTTTCCTCATAATCACAGGGATGATCATTCTCCACGAGCCTGTCTGCTCCATACACAAGAAAGGTTGGGAGCAATTCCCAGAAACGATCATGCTGTGAATAATCCAGCTCTTTTAGTTCCTCCAGAAGTCTTCCTTTGTTCAGATTCTGGTGTGCCTCCGTGATATCGGCAGGTTTGCCATACCCCATCTGCCGAAGAAGCTGCGCTCCTGCTTTTCCATGTCTCGGCACGACACGAAGTACATCATGAAGCAGCGCCCCTGATTGTACCTCCATCAAAAACAATTCTCTCTTTTCTTCCGGAATCTGCGAAAGACAGCGCTTCGCAGCCTTCATTGCGATTTCTGCCACACAACGGCAGTGTCTTCGCACATTTTCCGGTGTCGCAGTATAATCCCAGATTGCGCCGCAGGTTTGTTCATCCGGCACATCCCAGGCAATATACCTCTTTTTTAATTTCTCATAATCTTCCTGCACATCTGTGTCAAAAAGAATACATCTGTCCGGCATTTCGATGCGGCAAATATGCTCTCTGGTATTTAAAAATCCCTGCAGTCCACAATCTCCTGTGTAATTTAAAAGTTCATCCAGCACTTCTTCTCCAAGAAAAAGCGGATGACCTTCCTTTCCCCCAAACACAGCCTGAATGACAGGTTCTTTCTGCTGCTTTTGTATTTGTATCATCTGTCTGATTGTAAAAGGATGAATCAGAGGAATATCCGCAGGGCAGACCAGAATTCCTTTTGGCCGCTCCTGCTTACATATTGCTCTGATTCCCGTACAGACAGAGTAAAACATATCACGAGTCGCATATTCTTCATTGTACACTTCCTGCACCTGTTTTTTTGCCAGAACAGGAAGAAGTTCCTCTCTTCTGTGCCCGGTCACCACAAGGATATTTTCAACCTCAGCCTCCTGAAATCTGGAGATGGTATGCTCCAGAATTGTCCTGTCACCAAGCGGAAGAAGAGGTTTGAACGCCTGCATCCTCCTTGACCGTCCGGCACACAGAAGAAGTGCCCATATCTTTTTCTCTGTAGTTTCCAATATTCAGCCTCTTTTTGTCTCATTTCATCTAGTTTTTTAACAAGTTGATACCTTGAATCATTTTGTTCCTAATTGTCAGCACTCTAATATTTCATATTCCGTCAAAAGTTCCATGATTTTTTCAAAGCATTCCTGTACAATCGGTGCACAGACAAGCAGGCATTTGGAATAATCACCGCTGATGATATCGCAGCAATTGCAGCCTCCATATTCTGCCCCATACGTTTCCTCAAACCACTGTACATAGGAAGCGATGATCTCTCTGCTTTTTTCATGCTCCATTTCTTCGTACTCCCCGCGCGCGGTAAAATATCCAAGAACGGCAGCTCCTCCCGTCAAAGCTCCACAGCAACCTCCCGTTCTTCCCATTCCGCCGGTCAGACCACCCATCGCGCGGATTAAGTCCGAATTTTCTTTTCCTTCCATTTCCAAAAACAGCATCATCAGAATCTGACTGCATTCAAATCCCATCGACGCCAGTTCCATAAAGCGTGTTTCCATATCCTGCATAGCTTTACCTCCTGTAAACTGCCAGAAAATATCCGGGCAGCCCTTTGTCCTTTCGTTTTCCCTGACAGCAGGTAGGAAGTGTTCCATTCTCCCACAGCCATCGGGCAGCAAATTCCTTTACCCACTCCGGATGCTGCTCCTCATACAACAAAGAAAAAGAAGCGATTTCTATTCCTTCCTCCCACTCCAGATCTGCCACCAGCAAAAGGCCATCCTTTTTTAAAACCCTTTTTATCTCCTCTAATATAAATTTTTTCTTTTCTTCAAACATAGAAAGGCAGCACTCACACAACACTGCCGATGCCCACTCATTTTCAAACGGCAGATGGCCTGTAACATCTGCCTGTATCCAGTGAAGCTCTGGCTGCCTTTCTAGGGCTTTCTCCAGCAAATCGAACGATTTATCTACCCCATATCTTCGATTTTCATAAGACCGGAACCATTCCATGCCCTGGCCGCTACCACAGCACACATTCAGGAAACATCCTTCTTTCACGGTTCTGTACTGCAGTTCCAACTCAGCCAGCCGCCGGGCCGCCTGCTCCTGCCCCGGATGCAGATAGCCCATTTTGTCCCACTCTTCCGCTTCATATTGATTTTTCATCTATGCTCTATTTATCCTCCAAAGCACGCTCTACCTGAAGAATCTTGCCAAGTGCCAGTTCTTCCGGAATCAACGCCTGTCCACATTTTGGACATTTCGGAAGTTCTACCGGAAAGTCATTGCCCATATACTGCAAGATTACTTTTCCTGGTTCCAGAGGAACCTTACATTTCGCACAGATATAAGTTCCCTTTTGTGTCTCATAACGCTCGTAATATTTTTCTTTTTCTGCCATTGTCTCGCCTCTCCTATTTAAAATTCATACGGTGGCTGTATGCCTTCACAATCTCATATCCGTCTTCCTTCGGCCTGTAATATACCCAGAAGCAGACATTTCCGATGCGTCTGACGGCAATAAAACAATTTTCCACAGTATCCTGAATTTTTTCCTGGCTCGCCTCTGCCTGTTCAATGACATCCTGCATATCTTCTTCCAGAATCATGCGCTCTTCCAGTTTTTCTTTGATCTCATCGCTGTAATATAATTTCATTTCTGTTCTGCCTTCCATCTCTTCCTGCCATAAATCTTTCATGAACTTTCTTTTCAGCCACCGTCTTCTTCTCTGACGGTCTGACCATGTCGGAGGCAAGTGCTCTTGTTCCTTTCCTTCCCCATAGAAAAGTTCCAGAAGATGAACGGAAACTGCACCGGCATCTGTATAGCGATCCCTGCAGTTCATACAATACGTCAGGTAATATCTGTCTTTTTCTTCCACTCGAGAAGCTGACATTTTCTTCGCCAGCTCACGGTTAGACACCGGCATCAATCCGCCAAATCCACAACAGCCACTCTTGTCACCTTCGTATTTATGACTTTCCAGCTCATATCCCATCTGCTTCAGAAGATGGCGAATCTGCTCATGAATTTCCCCGTAGTTTCTTGCACCGCAGGCATCCATGACGGTCACTGACATTTTCTCACCACATGCATGTTCCTCTACAGCAGACGCAAACTCTGGCCAGGTATCGAGAAGATTCCAGATTCCCTCTGTTTTTGCCTGCGGAATCTGCTCTTTCCACACGCGATAACAGGTTGGACAGGCGGTAATCACAGTCGGACGTCCCATGCTCTCCCAGTTTTCCCGCATACTCTCAATGTTTTTCTCAAATAGTATTTCCTCACCGGCCCAGTCTGCGACAATGCCACAGCACCCCAGATACAGACCGACACCGCCAGGAAGACGGTTGCACAGATCCTCATACGTACGGTACACGATTTCCGGTGCAGATGCCCCAATCTGACATCCCGGGAAAAACAGATAATGGCTCTCCTTCATGCCCGGCTGGTGACGCAGCACAGACAACTCCTGTGAGTTGGCATGCTCCAAATCACGCAGTCCAAATTCAAACGAAGAAACTGGCATTTTCTCATGCTCCACCATAATCTGCCTTGCTTCTTTTGTATATTCTCCGACATCGAGACCATGAGGACAAATCGCTGCACACTGCCCACAAAGTGCACATGAATTAATCACACGGTTGGCATGATGATTTCCCATGGCAATGGAAAGATTGTTGTATACCTCACGCACATATTTACGAGGAAATGTCTTGTATTCCTGCAAAAATGCACAGGCTTTCACACATTCCATACATTTGCAGTCCAGACAGCGCTTCGCCTCCGCAATCGCTTCCTCTCTGGTATAAGGTGGCTCTTTCTTTGAGCAGGATTCTGCAACTCCTTCCATATTTACATGAAGAGTTGTCTCATATATGTCCTCTTTCTCGCGACCAGCCATGATGGATACCTGTTTTAAGAAACGATCCATGGATATAGCCGCTCTCTTTCCATCTGCAATCTCCCAGACAGTATCATACTGCTGTCTGCGGATACCATATCCACCCGCGAAAATCTTTTTGACTGCGCTTTGATAACTGTCCGACTGACTCTCAATCGGTTCTGCCTCCTGTACGCCCCATGCCACATAAACGACATCGAACTGCTCCGCGATTTCATCGAGATTTTCTACGTTCTCTCCGCAGCGAATCGTAATCGAATAATCTTTCAGCATTCGAAAGTCCTTTTCCAGAACTTCAGCCGCAAGATTCATGCTGCGCAGCTGTCCGCCAATCTCTTCTTCCTTTTCAAATACAGTCACACGGCATCCTTTTTTGCCCAACTCAAGTGCCGCTGTCAGACCGCTGAGACTTGCACCCACCACGGCTGCGCTGTGATTTCTCTTTGGAAGAAATGCTCTCTTTTGTTTCGGCTTTCCAAACGTACATGCCGCTTCTTCCAGTCCACGCATCATAACCGCATCTCCTGCTTCTGCTCTGCGGCAGGACTGGCGGCAGATCTGTGAACAGGTACGGCTTAAAATTTCCGGAAAAGGTACTGTCTTTCTGTATAAATCCAGTGCACTGTCAAAGTCATCCGATGCTGCTGCCGCGCACAAACTTCTTCCATCCACATGAAGGGGGCATCCGCTCATACATGCCGGCGGCTGTTCCTGTACGCACATGGATTCCAGTTTGTGAAGCTGTTCCTGATTGGGATTTCGCATGTCCTCACTTCCTCTCCTCATCTTTTTTATAATTAAAAAACGGACCGGCAGAAACTGCCGGTCCATTCACAAAAATCTTATTTCAGTGCGTCCAGAGCTGCCTTCACTTTGTCCGGTGTTGCCGGAATTGCCCAAACTCTTGCTCCTGTTGCATTGAAGATTGCGCTTAAGATAGCCGGATGTCCAGCTGTCAAAGGACCTTCGCCACAGCCAGATGCTCCATAAGGGCCGTCTGGTCTAGGTGTCTCAGTGTAGATGATGTTGAAGTCATCCGGAATATCCTCTGGATAAGGAATACCGCATCCAGCGATGGTTGTATGTTTCTTGTAATCTTCAAAGTCTTCGCTTAAAGCAAGACCCATACCCTGTGCACATCCTCCGTATACCTGTCCATCTACAACAATCTTGTTGATGATTGTTCCGAAGTCAGCTACGGTTGTAAAGCGAATCACTCTTACTTTACCTGTCTCAATGTTTACTTCTACTTCCGGAATGAACAGTTCATACATGTAGTTGCTGAATGGTGCACCCTGAGCTGTCTCAAGATCGCAGTCTGTACATGCAGAAGCTACCCATGTTCCCTCATAGAATGTAGGAATGTTTTCTGCTACCATCTCATCGTATGTACGATACGTTCCATCTGGTTTTCTCATAGCGTTCAGAAGCATTTCTGCAGCAACTCTTGTTGCATTACCTGTTACTACGTTCGAACGGCTTCCGCCTGCAGGACCAGAGTTTGGAGTTTTTGCAGTATCATTCATGTACAGTTTGATCATATCTGGTGTAAATCCAGCCTGTTTTAATGTCTCATGAGCCATGGTAATTGTACCGATATCAGCACCCTGTCCATGATCTTCCCAAGCGTTAAATACGGTTACTGTTCCATCTGGATTCAGCTGAATATTTGCACCGGAGGAGTCTTTTCCGTCAAGACCACAGCCATATACACCAACTGCGAATCCAACGCCGTATTTCAGTGTATCTGTATTCATTTTAGCAAGACGCTCTTTTGCTTCATAATATACAGGACGAGCTTTCTCAAACATTTCTTCCAGACAGAATACTTCCGGTACCTGTCCGGTCGGTGTGGTACATCCCGTACCTTCTCTGTAAATATTCTTATAGCGCAGTTCGAATGGATCAATTCCCATCTTCTCTGCCAGAACATCCATACATACCTCAGATCCCATGAAGGACTGTGGAGAACCATATCCACGGAATGCAGAACCCCATGCGTGGTTCGTACATACTGTCTGGCTCTTATTTCTGATATTGCGGATATCATATCCGGCACCTGTAAACTGAGAAAGTCTCAGAGTCAGAAGGTCACCGAACTCGGAGTATGGACCATGATCCACATAGTTGTCGCCTTCCAGAGCAAGAAGTTTGCCGTCTTTGTCTGCTGCCATCTTAATGTGCATAAATGCAGGTGAACGTTTTCCTGTGTAAGTAATGTTCTGGTACATATCGTAAACAAGTGAACATGGACGTCCATCCAGTGCCAGACAAGCTACACCAACGAGAGCTTCCATAGTCGGGCTGAACTTATATCCGAATGTTCCACCAGTCGGGTTCTGAATCAGACGGAATTTATCCGGCTCGATTCCGATACCAGCGGTGATCATCGCTGCATGAAGGTGAATACCGATACTCTTGGAATGAACAGTCAGTCTGCCCTCTTCGTCGATGTATGCGAAACCACAGTCAGGCTCAAGGTTCAGATGTGGCTGACGGCTGCTGTATGTCTCAACTTCTGCTACATAAGGTGCACTTTCCATAATAGGAGCTGTGTCCTCACCTTTGATACAGTTGGTCTCATAGTAAATATTTGGTGTTCCAGGATGAATCTCGATTGCGTCTTCTGCAATTGCTTCCATAGCGCTCATGTATGCCGGCAGTGGCTCAAGGTCTAATTTCACTTTTGCTGCTGCAGCTTTTGCATGCTCTTCTGTATCAGCAGCTACCATCGCTACTGCATCACCGATCTGGAAGATTTTCTCATCACAGAGGATTGGACGATCCCATCCATCACCTTTATTATTAGCGAAGGTAATCAGTCCGCTGATGCGGTTTTTACCTTTTACGTCTTTTGCGGTAATGACTTTAATAACACCAGGCATCTTCTCAGCTTCAGAGTAATCAATTCCCTTTAAGATCGCATGAGGAATCTCAGCCTGTACAAGTGCAAGTCTTGCTGTATTTGCAGGCATCTGCAGAGCCATATCTGCACCAAAGTCCCATTTACCAGTTACTTTATTCAGAGCAGACGGACGAATGTAGCTTGTTCCAAGAATATCATTTCCAACTGGTTTGAAGATCAGATCTTCTTTCTTCTTCTCGCCGCGCATAACTGCTGCTGCATCCATAACGGCGTCAATCAGAGGTTTGTATCCTGTACAACGGCATACGTTTCTGTGTTTCTGGAACCAGTGACGAACCTCTTCTCTTGTTGGAGAAGGATTCTCTTCCAGGAGAACTTTTGCAGACATAATAAATCCAGGAGAACAGAAACCACACTGTGCACATCCATGTCCCATCCATGCTACCTGCAGCGGATGCAGATTGTCAACGGTTCCGATACCTTCAATGGTCTCGATCACTGCTTCGTCTTTTACTTTTTTCATTTTTACGATACAGGAACGAACAGCTTTGCCATCCATGATAACGGTACAGGTACCACACTGACCCTGTCCACAACCTACTTTACATCCGGTAAGATATAACTGCTCACGAAGCACTTTTGCCAGTGTATCTTCTGGATTGATAATTAAAGTTCTCGGCTGCCCATTAATAATGAGTTGTTTTTTAACCATGTGACCTCCTTACTGTTATGAGTGCCCTCACCCTCTCTGACGGGACTCATACTACACAATACATTATATTTAGAAAGTACTCTAATTTTTCGCAATTGCATCTTATCACTTGATATTCCCTAAAAGATTGGTTATACTGATGGTATCAACAATCAGAAAGGGGAAACCATTATGAAAGATCCTTATACCGAAATCGAATATCAATGTGCATCTATGATTGATTATCTCAGTGCTTTATACGAAGAGGAAACTCTCGAATCACTGGGTAACCTTCACGAAGCAATCCTTAAAGCGCTGACAGCTCAGATGGAACTACGCTACCAGAAGGCTGCTGGTCAGCCGGTGGACCACTTATCGGCCAAAACCTTAACCATTGAATTTAAGGATGAAACACAGCAACGAATTTACCGCCGTCAGCTTCCTATGGACTATGAAGAAAACAACAATGGCATCGAACTGAAGGGTGAAGACATTCATGGAAAACCTGCCTCCATCGCCTTCCTCTCCAACACCGCCGCCGATAAAATCATGGCTCTGACTGGAATCGGATGGGAAAACCCTCGCTGCAATCACGATGATTGATATATTATTATCAGTATCGTTCACGCATCGCGAAAAATCTTTCTGAATCTATTATATAACAATCTTGTTTTTTAGGCAAGTTAAAAGTATTTTTTCTTTAATTTTCTATTTTTTTAGGCGATTTGCACAAAAATCAATCTCGAAATATAGTAAAAAAATGTATGGTATTGGTCTAATACCATACATTTTTTGTGCTTTTTGTTTAATTTCTATTATTTCAGTCCATTTTTCAGTATATTATTTTAATAATCTGAAAAAATAGATAGAAAAAGTTCGTTATTTTTTTAATTATATATCCGACGTTTTTCCAACAATTATTTTATGGAAATAGATAAGTCTCCATCCAGAGGTGTTACAGAAATTACACGGTCTATGCAGGCAGCTCTTTCCAGAACTTAAAATATCCTGTAGAGTTTCATGCTTTTTTCACATGTAATCCTACAGGATATTTACATTTCAGCTATTGTAGTCTCCGCACGCCAACTGCCATGCTGTACTGCACACGATGGCGATCTTCTGTGACTTCTTTCAGATAATGAATCACGCCATTATTTTCATAAGGGTCATTAAACCAGTACCCCTCTTCATCGTAACCAACCAGAAGCATACAGTGCTCATTGGAAATCCAGGTAAATTCCTCTCCCGTATCGAGAAGTCTCCATGACGGCCCGATAATCGGCTTGCGCATATTGATCGCCGCCCAGAATACCACTGGCATCCTCTCATCGAGATACTTCTTTTTGAGTTCTTCCATCGAAGTACCTGTCTCATCCACTGCCTCGTACTGCACATTACCTGTTCTGGAAAAATAGTGGTTCAGTGCCTCACAGATCACCGGTGCATAGCACCCAAAGGACTCCTCATCATATGGACTGCCACAAAAATATTTCCACGGATCCGGTCCAAACAGCAATCCGTCACGCTCCTCAAACGCTTTTTGCTCCAAGTCGTTTTCAATAAATTCGTCCACTGTAACCGGACAGCCCAGAAATTGCAGAAGCATGACCGCAGAAACACTCTCACATCCCGTCGGATAACGGACACTCTGATTGATATACGGCACATCTATCCTGTTCATCCGTTCTATGCTTCTTTCTTGTCAAAAACTTTTTTCATAACTGTCAGTACCGCAAACAACAGTGCGAAACTGAAAATTAAGGTAATCCACCAGATTTTTACGATACCTGCAAAAATATATCCAACAATACATACCACTGCAACCACTGCCGCATACTGCATCTGTGTGGAAACATGGTTGATATGATTACTCTGCGCACCGGCCGAGGACATAACCGTCGTATCGGAAATCGGAGATACATGGTCACCACAAACGGCACCTGCCAGAACTGCTGAAACTGCAATAATCATCATCTCCAGCTGATTTGGATTCGGGAACATCGCTACAACGATCGGAACCAGAATCGCAAATGTTCCCCAGCTTGTTCCTGTGGAAAATCCCAGGAAGACTGCAATCATAAACATAATTGCAGGAATCAGAACACTTGCGGAAGCATTGTCACCGACAACCTTCGATACAAAATCTGCAATTCCAAGTGCATCGCCCATTCCCTTCAGAGACCATGCAAAAATCAGGATCATAACTGCCGGTACCATCAGCTTGAATCCCTCTACAAAGCATTCCATAAAACCTTTGAAGGTAATGACTTTTCTCGGCAGATAAAAAACAAACATACACAGAATCGTGATCGTTGTCGCAAAAATCAGACTTGTCTCTGCATCACATCCGGCAAATGCTGTAATGATGCCAGTCGCACCACCCTGATACCCTGTATAAATCATCGCCCCCACTGCACTGACGATCAGAATTGCAACCGGCAGCACCAGGTCAATGACATGACCAGACTTTTCATCTTTTGTTTCTTCCGGCTGTGCAAATTCTTCCCCGCCAGAAGTAAACAAATCACCTTTTTCTGCATTTTTCTCATGAATCTTCATCAGACCAAAGTCAAAGCCCGTCAAAATAATGTACAGCACCATTCCCAATGTCAAAAGCGCATACAGGTTGTACGGAATCGTACGCAAGAACAGCTGAAATCCTGTGATTCCCGCATCTTCCGGCACATAAGAATTGACTGCTGCTGCCCAGCTCGAAATCGGTGCAATGATACAAATCGGCGCTGCAGTTGCATCAATGATATACGCCAGCTTTGCTCTGGATACTTTAAAACGATCTGTCACCGGACGCATAACAGAGCCAACTGTCAGACAGTTAAAATAATCATCCACAAAGATCAACACACCAAGACCTGTCGTTGCCAGCAGCGCACTCTTCTTAGATTTGATTTTCTTTCCTGCCCAGTTTCCATAGGCAGCCGATCCTCCGGATCTTGCCATTAACACAATGATCATACCCAGGAGAACATCAAAAATCAGAATATTCAGATTCATGCTTCCTTTCATAATCTCAAAAAATGCTACGAATGCATCCCACGGGTGAAATCCTGTATAAAGAAATGCTCCCACAGCCACACCGATGAACAGAGAACTGTACACCTCTTTCGTCACAAGTGCCAGCACAATCGCCAGCAGTGGTGGTACCAATGACCACCAGGTTCCAATAAACATTGAACCATCCATAACTCTCACTCCCATCCTTCTTTTGTACTGTGCTGCACAGACGACAGTGCATAAAACATGCTCTGCGCAATACAGTATTCTCGTTATATGTCTTCTATTTTAGACGATTCACGGACAATATACAATGTTTTTCTTACTTTTTCGCCTGATTTTATACAAATTCCACAGCAATCTCTCATATTAGACAAATCCACTCCATTTTATCCGCAAACTTCTGTTCTTTGCCACAGACACAGACCCGATAACCGGGAATTTCATATTCCTGAAAAAAGCAGGAGACACGTTTGCCATCACGATATACAGATATCCCATCTTCCAATACGAATTCAAACTGCTTCAAAGACAGCCGCATTCCTTCTCCTGTCATTTTCATATAACTCTCTTTCATCGTCCACAGACGAAAAAATTCACGCTCTCTGTCTGCTCCAGACAACTGATCCAGATAAGCAATCTCACTTTCACAGAAAAAGTGACGGGCAAGTCCGCATGGCTCGCGCTTGATTTTCTCCACATCACATCCAACTGCACAATCTCCCGCCGCACAGAGAACCACGCCGTTTGAATGGGATAAATTAAAGAAAAAATCTTCCATCTGCGGTTTTCCATTTTCTCCATAAGTAATTTCGCGATCCGCCACACCGTGACGAAACAAAACCTCCCGAAGCAGCAGCCCCGCACCGAGACTCTGTTTTCTGTCCTTTTCCATTTTGTGGCGCATGATTTTTTCTTTTCGCTGGTCAGAAAGATCTGCCATCACAGAAGATTCCCTCATGGGATCTGGCAGATTCGTAATATCAGCCGCATATACTTGAATCATCGTTTCCTTCCTTTCTCTTTTCTTCTGATTCCCATTTTAACATATATAGCACCGAATCGGTGCCATATAAAAAACAGGTGCCGCCATTTTTAGACAACACCTGTTTTTCCGATCCTATTTTTTATTGTATCAAAGACTTCCTCGAGTTCCTGTGCCCGATTTCCCAGCACACGAATCGCCAGATCACGCTCTGTTATGCGGGATACTCCACCTTCAATCTCTGGATTGTCGTCCAGAAGCTGCCGGATTCCCTCAATCTTTTGTTTTTCAATTTCTCTGTTGAAAAGCAAAAGCGTTCCATAATGATGAAAGCCTTCATACATACCAAGTCCTTCCAGTTCCATTTTTTCCGGCTCAAAATAGCAATTGTCGCGATAAATCAACGTTCCCTTCCGTCTTACGGTCACCAGATTATGATAAAATCGATATTGAAAACACTCCCCGTAAGCAGTCCTTCCGCAGGAAAGGATTTCCTGATACGTAAACCATGACGATTCATCCTCCAAGTCTGCCTCCATGCTGCTGGTATAGGCAGACTGCGCAAATGGAATCACCGGCGGTGCATCATATTCTAAATTTGCATCACGCTCCACCTGAATATGCGCATGTCTCTTTGCAAAGCCTTTCTTCATCTTGTGGATTTTCTCATAGGCCTGTGCGGAAAAACGCATATGCGCGCCGTTCTCTGCCCGTATCTGAAACTCCTGCGTATCTCCCTCCATAATTCCGGCGGAAGCTGACAAAAGCATCACATGCATCACATCCGGCTTTTCATAAAACGGAGTCATGATTTTAAAGGGAGCCGTAAACGCAACCTCTGATAAAACGGTCTTTTCTCCATTCGAAGAAGCCGTCAGTTCACAGCGAGAGGTTCTTCCAAATTGATTTTCCATCTATTCGCATCCTTCCAGCAGTACATTTTTCTGAATCCACTCCATAACGGCATCCACACCCTGATCATCGCGAATATCGGTAAACAAAAACGGACGATCTTTTCTCATCATTTTGGAATCACGTTCCATGACCTTTAAATCAGCGCCGACATAAGGAGCAAGGTCAATCTTATTGATGACCAGCAAATCAGAACGGACAATTCCAGGGCCGCCTTTTCTCGGTATTTTGTCTCCCTCAGCTACATCAATGACAAAAATCGTCGCATCCACAAGCTCCGGGCTGAAGGTAGCAGAAAGGTTATCGCCGCCGCTCTCAATGAATAAAAGTTCAATATCCGGAAAGCGCATCATCATTTCATCGACCGCTTCCAGATTCATGGATGCATCCTCACGAATGGCCGTGTGCGGACATCCTCCCGTCTCCACGCCGATGATTCTCTCTCTTGGAAGTACACTGTTTTTGCACAAAAATTCTGCATCCTCTTGTGTATAAATATCATTTGTGATAACACCAATACTATATTTCTGTGCCATTTTTCTTGTGAGAATTTCAATAAGAGCTGTCTTTCCCGAACCAACAGGACCGGCAACTCCGATTTTTACATAAGACATGTTTTTCCTCCTACGACATATAAATTCTGGAATACAATCCCTCGTGCTGCATACAGCGAATGTCAAATCCCGGTGCACCTGCTCCCAGAAGTTCGATTGGAAGAGTTTGCACCTGTTCCACAGCCTGCTCCATGCAAGGATAACAGGAAATCAAAATCTGCTGTCCTTTCGTCTGACTGAGCGGTATGGTTTTGACGCAATTCGTCACCATCGCAGACGTCTGTGCGTACAGAAAATGTTCCAGACATTCCTCCAGAGCAATTCCAATCGAAACACAAAAGACGCCATACGCAATCACGTGATTGATTGTCTTTCCTTTTCGCAAATCGATATAGCGCTCAAAAACCGGACTTTCATAGGGAAGTTCTGACATCTGAAGCGTTTTGACAAAACGGGAGCCAAGCTTTCTGGAAGCTTCCCGAATCTCTGCCGGAACTTTTCCTGCCTCCAAAATCTCCTCCAATTCTCTCAAAGCTTCCAGATCTCCCTTCTCTGCCGCCTCCCATGCGAGGCGGCAATAAAAGAGATCGTTATAAAGCAGATTTTGTGTGATTTTTTTCTTCACATAGCATTCTGCCTGTGTTTCATCTGTGAGAAGTTCCTTCTGAATATAAGTCTCCAACCCATAAGAATGGGAATATCCTCCAATCGGAAACAGTGCATCATTGATCTGCAGCAAAAGAAATTTTTTTATTTTCTCCATATCTTCCGCTTCTCCTTTGTCAGTGCGTATGGGAATTGACGGAAGCAGAAATTCGTTTGTCAAAATCCAGCACGATATTTTTTTCGACTGCTTCTACGCCGTGAAGCTTCTGCAGCAGTTCCATCAAAGGCTGTGTGTAGGGAGTGATAAATGTATTCTCTCCCTCTCCCCACAGCAGCGTGGCATGGCGATTTCCAATCTCGTAACATACTTTTGCGACCATATGCGGATGATCCTCTCTCACATGCACTTCGATGACTTTACACGGTAAAATAGAAGCAGCCAGAATCTGTTCCTCATCCATATAGAACACATCACCGGTACGGATTCCCTGCGTCAGAACCGAGTCCTCAAGGCGAAGCCCCACTTCCACGCCGGCTCTGCTTGTCTTTTTGTGAATTTTCTTGAATGCTTCATCCCACTCAAAATCCACATAGTCAATCTTTTTATCTCCAGAATCAGCCAGTTCTTTCAGATTACACAAAATTTTTTCACATAACATAATTGTTCTCCTACCATACATTGAGCAGTAGCATAACACCAGGAATCCATGCTGTCACGATGCCTTCAAAAACCTGCAGGCATGGTACAAATTTTCCAAGCTTTTTGCCCATGATATCTTCCACAAATGCAGTTCCCCAGAGGATTGCCCACAGATACCAGATGGCCGCCCATCTCCAGTCCGGTGTGATATTCCAGGACGGAATTCCGACAAAACCTTCCATGGTTCCGAAAATCACCGCATTGACTGCGACAAATGTGGAAAACCATGCAAACGGTTTTGTATTCAGATGAAACAGGTTGTTTGCAGCTACAAATAAGTAAGTGAACCCAAACAGCAGACCGGTTCCAGCTGCGTAATAATTGCCCTGCACAAGACTCGTAAAATTGATAAACAGGGACAGCACACCTGTAAAAATATTCATGACTGCTGCCGACTTTCCATCAATTTTTCCCAATGCACAGACTCCGTTGTTGATCAGGACAATTCCCACAAACAGTAAACAAACACCTAACATAACCTTTTTCCTCCAATGCTGTCTTTAGAATAAATTGTAAAGCTGTGTCAGCGGCAGTTTCTTTGCCGGTTTGGAAGTGATCGCCTCTCCGTCCGCTTTTACTTCATAAGTTTCCGGATCTACCGTGATCTCTGGTGTTCCGCAGTTGTATTTCATATCTTTTTTGCCGATGTTTCTGCAGTTTTCCACAGGAACTACCGTTTTTTCCAGACCATACTTTTCTTTTACGTTCTCTTCCATCGCAGCTTTTGATACGAATGTCAGACAAGTACCGCATTTTGCCTTTCCATCAGCCCCGAACATGTGCTGATAGAGAACCGGCTGTGTGGTAGGAATGGATGCATTGGCATCTCCCATCTTGGATGCAGTGATCATACCGCCTTTGATGATGATGTCTGGTTTTACGCCAAAGAATGCCGGATTCCAGAGCACAAGGTCTGCAAATTTTCCTTCTTCTACAGAACCAACGTATTTGGAAATTCCATGGGTAATTGCCGGGTTGATGGTGTATTTCGCAATATAACGTTTTACACGGAAATTGTCGTTGCCGTGTCCTTCATCCTCAAGAAGTGCACCTCTTTCATCTTTCATTTTGCTTGCCGTCTGCCATGTTCTTGTGATAACCTCACCGATACGCCCCATTGCCTGAGAGTCCGAACTCATCATACTGAATACGCCCATATCATGTAAGACATCCTCTGCTGCAATCGTCTCAGGACGGATACGAGAATCTGCAAACGCCACATCCTCCGGAATCTTTTTATCCAGATGATGGCATACCATCAACATATCCAGATGCTCATCCAGTGTATTAACGGTAAACGGCATCGTTGGGTTTGTGGAAGATGGCAGTACGTTTGCAGATGCCGCAGCTTTGATAATATCCGGTGCATGTCCGCCGCCGGCACCTTCCGTATGATATGTATGAATGGTTCTTCCTGCAATCGCATCTAACGTATCTTCCACACATCCGCCTTCATTCAAGGTATCTGTGTGAATGGCAACCTGTACATCGTACTCATCTGCCACATTCAGGCAATGATCAATGACAGCCGGTGTTGCTCCCCAGTCCTCGTGGATCTTCAGTCCCATAGCTCCCGCTTTCACCTGCTCTGCAAGAGGTCCCTCATCGGAACAGTTTCCTTTGCCGAGGAAGCCAAGATTCATCGGATATTCCTCTGCCGCCTGCAGCATTTTCTCAATATTCCATGGTCCCGGTGTACAAGTTGTCGCATTTGTTCCATCTGCCGGTCCGGTTCCTCCTCCAATCATGGTTGTCACGCCGGAATACAGAGCACAGTCAATCTGCTGCGGACAGATAAAGTGAATATGTGTATCAATACCTCCAGCTGTCACAATCATGCCCTCACCAGCCAGAGCCTCTGTCGATGCTCCAACTGTCATTCCCGGTGTCACACCGTCCATAATTGCCGGATTTCCGGCTTTTCCGATTCCTTTGATTTTTCCATCTTTGATTCCGATATCTGCTTTTATAATTCCTGTGTAATCCAGAATCAGTGCATTGGTGATCACAAGATCGAGATCACCATCGCTGCTCTTTGTCTTTACGGACTGTCCCATTCCGTCACGGATTGTCTTGCCGCCTCCAAACTTGATTTCATCTCCGTAATGGGTGTAATCTTTTTCCACCTCGATCACAAGGCTTGTATCTGCCAGTCTTACTTTATCCCCTACGGTAGGACCGTACATTGCTGCATATTTTTCTCCGGAAATCTTTACACTCATACTTTTCGCCTCCTATTCCAAAAATCCTTTTCTGCCTGCTGTCTCCAAAGATGCCTTTTTCGTTGCCTCGGATACCTGCGCACAAGTCAGGTCATTGAGTCCAAATACCCGCTTTGTTCCTCCGATTTCTGTCAGCTGCACCTTCTTTTCCTCACCCGGCTCAAATCGAACAGAAGTGCCGGACGGGATATCCAGATGATATCCATATGCCTTCTCTCTGTCAAATTTCAGGCAGCGATTTACCTCAAAAAAATGAAAATGAGACCCGACCTGTACCGGTCTGTCTCCTGCATTGGCTACCATAATTTCTATTGTATTTTTTCCTTCGTTTAATATAATCTCTCTGTCTAAAGGAATGATTTCTCCAATCTTCATACTCGTCTCCTCCTACTGAATGGGATCGTGAACAGTTACCAGTTTCGTTCCGTCCGGAAAAGTCGCTTCCACCTGTACCTCATGAACCATATCTGCGACTCCGTCCATCACATCCTCTTTCTTCAAAATGGTTCTGCCAAGCTGCATCAGCTCCACAACATCCTTTCCATCTCTCGCCAGTTCCAGAAGTTCGGAACTGATATAGGCAACGGACTCCACATAATTCAGCTTTAATCCTCTGTCTTTTCTTTCCTTCGCAAGCATTCCTGCCATATGGAGCATCAACTTCTCCTGTTCCTTGGGATTTAACCTCATACGATTTTCCTCCTTTATTCCGTATAAATACAAAAAGCGAGGACAACGCCATCGCCTGACAACGTTGTCCTCGCTTAATGATGTGTATTATAGCAATTAATTTATATTCTGTCAACATGCTTTTTCTGAAAAAAATCTTCGATTTCTGTTTTCTTCGCCATAACACTTCCCTGCGCAAAGAATGGTTTTCCGCCTCCTCGGCCATGCAAAGTCTGGTTCATTTCTTTGACAAAAGCGCGCAAATCTCCGTCTTTTTCTCCAATTCCGTATTTGTAGCCCTGCTCGTCATTTCCAGAAAAAACAGCACATCGACCACCACAGATTTCCATCACAGCTACCGCCAGCTTACGAACACTGTCCGGAACCAGTTCTTGCTCAAACAACAGCACATCGCCTGCATCTTTCAGAGATTCTGCCTTCTGTACAAAAATCTCCTGCTCCATCTGATTCATACGAAAACGCATGTTTTCTTCCGTTTCTTTCAAATGTGACACAGCATCTGCCGTCTCTCCCGGTTTGGCTGACAGCATGACAGAAATCTGCTGATTCTGTGTGCAGATATCATTTACATACTCCAAGGCTTTCTTTCCACAGACCATCTCCATGCGCACACCACCACGGAATTTGTGCAGGGAAATCAACTTGATCAGACCGATTTCGCCGGAGTGACTGACATGTGTTCCACAGCAGGCACACACGTCCGCACCCGGAAAGGTCACAATCCGCACCCGTCCATGCAGTTCTTTTTTACTTCGATACTGCAAAAGTTTGACTTCTTCCTCCGAGTACAGGCGGATATCGACCGGCACATTGTTCCATACAACCTCATTGGCACGAAGTTCCAGAAGCTTCCTATCCTCCACAGAAAATTCGCCGGAAAAATCAACCGTCATCCTGTCACTGCTCATGTGAAATCCGACATTTTCAAAGCCAAATTTTTCATGCACCAGTCCGCTCACAATGTGCTCCCCGGAATGATTCTGCATCAGACTGAAACGATAATCCCAGTCAATCCTTCCCACGATTGTTGTGCCAGGCTCCAGGAATCGATCGGCATAATGCACCACCTCGCCATTTTTTTCATGCGTATCTGAAATCACAACCAGTTCCTGTTCCATCGTAATCAGCACGCCATGATCTCCGGGCTGGCCACCGCCCTCCGGATAAAAAGCTGTCCGATTCAGCACGATCTCATAGCCATGCTTTCCCTCACGACAGTCCGTAACCTCTGCAAAAAATTCTCTGCAATATACATCCTTATAATATAATCGTTCCGTCATGTCATTTACACACATATAATTCTTTTAAGCAAGATATTCCTCTGCAATTTTTTTGATTCCATCCGGATTTTGTGAATACCAAACCTCAAAATTCAATCCACTCTCTGCCACAGCTTTTCCAAGCTTCACCAGAAATTCCGGAATTTTTTCTTCTACAATTGCTCCTAATTCCTCACCAAGAACTTCCTGACCCTGTTTTTCGTTTCCATCAACATAAAGTACATATGCAGACTGTACTTTTCCATCCACTTTCTTTGATGCGCCGCGGAATCCGATTGCTCCAACCTGATGTGTTCCGCAGGAAGACGGACATCCGGAAATATGAATCTGTGGCAGTGCTCCATCCGGAATCTGTACCTCTCTCACTGCTTTCACACAAGCATTTAACAATCCCTGGGAATCGCGAAGACCAACCTGACACGTAACAGCTCCGATACAGCTTACAGAACTTTCAAATACGGTCTTTGCAGTATCTTCCTCTGTAATCTCCAGAACCTGTTTTGCCTCTTCAGCAGTCAGATTGACGATATACGCACTCTCATCCGGTGAAAGACGCATCTGTACATCTTCCATAGACGCGAGCGCATCACTCAGTTTGCAGAAAACATCCACATCCGGCTGTCCACCGATCGGATGCCATACAACGGTATAAAGTCCCGACTGCTTCTGTGCTTTCACGCGACTGCTTTCCATTGTTTCTCGTGTACCCGTCTTTGTGATTACAGAAGGTGTAATGCTGCATCTGAGATCTTCCGGTCCATCCAGAACTTCCTGCAATTTTTCCAAATAAGCTTCCTTATATTTTTCTGCTCCGCCAAGTGCTTCCTGCATGTAGCGGGTACGTGCTTTTCCTCTGTTTTCATAATTTCCATAAGCACGGAAGGTCAGCCACATCGCCTTGATATAATACAAGAACATTTCCGGCTCAATTCCTTCTGCAACTTTCACTCCCATGCGTGGATTGTTGCCAAGACCGCCTGCGCTGTATACATCAAATTTTCCATCTGCAGTTGCCGCAAATCCCAGATCACGGAACGTTGCATGCGGCAGGTTTGCCGGTGAATTCGAAAAGCAAACTTTTAATTTTCTCGGCATTTTTTCTGCCAAAATAAAGTCCATCAGATATTCCCCTGCTTTTTCAGCATAAGGCATCACATCGAAATATTCCTCTTCCACGCCGGAAAGAGGGGAACACATCACGTTACGCGGAAAATCTCCGCCGCCTCCCATTGTTACAATACCGGCATCCAGAGCGCCTTCCATAATCGGATATACCTGCTCTTTTGTAAGATCGTGCAGCTGAATCGCCTCACATGTTGTAAAATGCATTCTCTTTACGCCATATTTGCGAATTGCATCGGCTGTAAACTGCATTTTTTCCTTTGTCACACATCCGGCTGTCATACGCAGACGAAGCATACTTGCCTGTCCGCCCTTCTGCGCATAGCTTCCATAAAGTCCGGAAAATCCTTTATAATCGCCTTTGCTCAAAGTTCCATTGTAAAATTGTTCTGTTTTTTCTTTAAATTCCGGTAAATACTGTTTCCAATCCTGTGCTTTCATTCTTCTAGCTCCTTTTCTATTACACATTCGTTCTTAATTCTTCCCACCAGGCTTTGCAGTGCTTCCACCACATGAGGACGAATATCTCCACCGATCAGCACATACATAATATCATCTCCAACCTGAAGTGTTCCCTCATTCAGCCATACTCTGATATAAAAGATTCCTTCCATCTGATACGTATCGGCAATCGCGGCATCTACCTTTTCCTGATCATAGGAAAATAACATGCCGGTCACAGGTCTGGTATCCTGCGCACCTTCCCGCACTTTCGCTCTGGCAGTCTGGCGGACGATACCATTATGCGTCAGATACATACCTATTTTCGGTGCACTCTCATGTGTTTTTGCCTCTTTTAGCCATTCGTCCATGGAAGGCACTTTTTTGCTTGTCCATAACTTTTCCTCCTGCATTTTCTATTTCCTTTCTTTTTCCATTAATTGTCTCCTGCATGTTTAAAATCATTAAGATGCACATCCAACTGCGGATACGGTATGCGAACGTCCTCCGCATCAAATGCTTCTTTAATTTTTTCATTCATTCGCCATTTTGTCTTCCAATAATCATCGGTAGACACCCAGGCACGAAAACCAATAATCACCGCACTATCCGCCAGTTCATCCACAAACACATCCATCTCCATATCTGATTTGATGGAACTGTCCTCATGCAGAAGCCGCTCCAGAATTTCCTTGGCAGTTTTGATACTGGATTCATAAGAAATTCCAACCTTAATCTCCAACTTTCGATTGTCCTTTCCAGTTACGTTCGTCACACAGCTGTTTGACAACGTTCCATTTGGCACCACAATCGTTTTGTTATCAACGGTAGCCATTGTCGTATAGAAAATTTCTATTTTCAGAATGCTTCCCTCTATTCCAGAAGTGCCCACAATGATATAATCTCCAACCTGATAGGGTCGAAATACAAGAATCATAATACCGCCCACCAGATTTGTCAGACCACCCTGCAAAGCAAGACCAAGAGTAAGACCAGACGTTCCGAGCACTGTCGCGATCGACGTCTCTTTCACTCCAAAGTTTGTTATAATATTAAGCACCAACAGCACATACAAAACCACCTTACAAATGGACACCAGAAACTGAATGACTCCCGTATCGATGTTTGCCTTCTCTAAAGATGCCTTCATCAGCCGAATCAGCCACCGGATTGCCCGCACACCCACATAAAAAACAAGAATAGAAATCACAACTTTAAAACAAAATTGTGCAATTTCCGGCAATTGGCCGCCAAAATAACTGACTGTTTTCTCTATCAAATGATTCATGTGTTTTTCCTTTTCTATCGTACTGAAAAAATAGCAACGCTAAGAGGTGCCAGCTTGATTGTAATGGAATGCTCTCTTTCGTTGCATTCCTCTTCTTTGCTCGTTTTTACACGGGGATTGACAAAACCATTTCCTCCTAACAGTTTGCTGTCACTGTTAAAAATTTCTTTATATTTTCCCGCAAACGGAACACCGATCTGGTATTTGCTGTATTCTTTCCTTGAAAAATTACATACAACAACCAGAGTTTCCTCCTTTTTCTGTGTCTTTCTACAAAATACCAGACATTTTTTCTGTGCCTCCATCAGCTGGATCCACTCAAATCCTTCCGGTTCACAGTCCAGTTCACATAAGGCCGGATTGTTTCTGTAAACATTCAGCAGTTCTCTCAGACAGTCCTGAACTTCCTCATTCATCTGAGGTTCTGATATAACCATCTTCTTTCCGGGATGTGTCATCAGATAACTGTAAGCAGCCTTCAAAAGTGCCGTTTTTTCCTTTGGTTTTCCAGGAAGACTCTCAAGAAAATCTACAGTGTTTCCCACATCTCTTTTATTCAAAGTCAGAATATAATTCTCACAGTACGCATACAGCATACTCGACGTAAGTTCATCGTGATGCTCTCTTCGATAATCGCCCTTATGGCGAAGATAATCCAGGAAATTGCCAGTCCATCCATTGTTCCATTTATAATCAAATCCGATATGCGTCTCGTCAACCGGTCCGGTCAGAGACGGCCACAGTCCATCTTCCTGAGCAATAAGAAGAACTTCCGGATATTCCCGTTTTACAACCGAATTTAAATGTTTCAGGAAGCTGACAGCCTCAAGATTTTCATTGCTTCCATACATATTTGGTGTCCATTCCCCGTCTTTTCTTCCATAATCCAGATACAGCATTGCTGCCACATCGTCCAGACGAAGCCCATCCAGATGGAAGCACTCAATCCAGTAGAACGCATTGCTGATCAAAAACTCTCTGACCATAGGGCTTCCATAATTAAACATCATCGTATTCCAGAAAGGATGCATTTTCTTTTTGGGATCTGCACATTCATACAGACAAGTTCCGTCCAGATCGTGCATTCCCTCCGGTATTACCGGAAAATGCGCGGACGTCCAATCCAAAATGACACCAATCCTTTTCTTGTGCAGCGCATTGATAAAATATTTAAAATCAGCCGGTGTACCGAAACGGCGTGCCGGTGCAAAATATGCACTTGTGCCAAACCCATTGCTGTTATCCCCTTCAAATTCCATAATCGGATTCAATTCAATATGTGTATATCCCATTTTAGAAGCATATTCAGCAACTTCTTCTGCCAATTCTCTGTAATTTTTATATGTGCCGTCTTCTTTTCTTCCCCATTCACAAAGACTGACTTCACAGATGGCCAGCGGTTTGTCTGCTCCCGTTTTTTCCTTTCGTTCTTTCATCCAGATACCATCTTCCCATGTATAGGATCTGGTATCCGGCACGACACAGGCTCTTCCCGACCCCGGCTCTTTCTCCATTGCATAAGGGTCGGTGCGCAGCACTTTGACACCCCCGCGAAGCGTAAGCTCAAATTTATACAGATCTCCCGGCTTTGCTGATGGCAAGAACAGCTCATAAATGCCAGAGCCTGCCGATTTGTGCATCAAAGAAGCCTTGCCGTCCCAATGGTTAAAATCGCCGACTACATTGACACACAAAGCATTTGGTGCCCAGATTGCGAAATATACACCTTTGACTCCGCCTCTTTTCATAGGATGTGCTCCCATTTTTTTGTAAATCTCATAGGATACCCCTTCGCAAAAGGCACGTTCTTCTTTTTCTGAAAACATAGATCCAAAACGATAGGGATCTTCCACTATTTCTTCTTTTTCGGCATATTGTACCAGATACTCATACTCAGGAATCTCTCTTCCCGATATCAAAGCTGCAAAATATCCCGCTTCATCTTCCTGCGTCATTTGATGATTTCGATTTTTTTCTTTCAGATGAATTTTCACACTTTTTGCCCCTGGAAAATAGCACTGGATTAAAACGCCTTTTTTCATCAAATGTGGACCCAGTATTTCACGCGGCAAATTCTCCTCCCCATATACAACGGCCTCTATTCTGGGCCAATCCATATATTCATATGCCTTATCCACCATTTCACCCATCCCTTCCTCTTTCTGTCGCATCACTTTGCTGCTATCCAGCCCACCTCTAAAGGCGCGGGCTTTCCACACAATCTTCTGTATACTTATCCATATATTATCATGTTATGATTTAGGTGTCAAAACCTTGATTACGGATTGTTTCGTGCTACGCACTTCCACAATCTCGCCCCATGGATTGCGAATGTGGGGCGTGTCAATAAGGTATACCTCCACTTACATGCAAGCATGACGTGGAGAATACCTTTTGGCACTGTAATCAAGTTGTTGGGAAAATGTAAAACTCTTTGACAAAAACAATAAGATAGGCTACAGTAGTACTAAGATAATTTATAACTAGGAGGTAACATTCATGGAAAAAAAACAATTTGACGTCGTTACATTAGGAGAACTTTTGATTGACTTTACAGA
>JALFVM010000014.1 GCA_022787145.1 Lachnospiraceae bacterium
AGAGAAACGTGCATGGCTGGATCAGATGAGCGATGTGACAGTAGGTTCTGATGCATTCTTCCCGTTCAGCGACAATATTGAGCGTGCGCATAAGAGCGGCGTAAAATATATTGCAGAACCGGGCGGTTCTGTGAGAGATGATCTTGTCATTGAGTGCTGCAACAAGTATAATATGGTTATGGCGTTTACCGGAATCCGTCTGTTCCATCATTAATACTCCGAATAAGAATTTTCTGAGTATTTATGATACAGCGTTTGGAAAATCGTTATATTCGTTAGAAATTGAAAGATAAACAGGGAAATACTCATATGAAGAGAGAAAGTCTGAGAGAGAGAATCAAAACCTTATATCACAGCTGGAAATTTGACAAAAAAATGTGTGTCTTTTTTTCAGTTGCGATTATTCTGTCCATGACTTTGATTATGAGTCTTTCTCTGTTTTTTTCTGTCCGCTCCATTATCTCTTCGTCACAGCGTCTGGTGGAAGAAAAAGTAGGGACAATGGTTCATAATACAGAATATAACTTTGAACAGTATCAGGGAATTTTATGGACATTGATGGTAGACTCGGATGTGCAGGAGTACCTGCAGAGCGAAGAAGTATATGGTCATTATGCCCCAATGCAGAAAACACTGGAAAATGCTTATATCATGTGGGAAAACATGAATTTTATTGGTATCATCTCGGAAGATGGTAAGAAAAAATACATTAAGGGAAGTGCTACCAATAACAGTGAAGTAGGTATTCAAAATCAGCTTATGGAGGATATGAATACAAGTCTTCGTTTTTCCAGAAAAAGCACCAGCATGAAAACCATGACTTACAATACCGCTTTCAGCAGAACCGGAAAATATGCATTGATGATCTATCAGCCTGTTTTTTCAAATAACCAGTTAAATAAATTTATCGGGACCTTGTATCTGAATATCGATGACCCGCAGCTTGGTCAGCTGATCGCAGATGCGGACAATAATCTGGATACGGTCAATTATTTTCTGTACAGTGACGGAACGGTGATATCGTGTTCTCACAAGGACAAAATCGGAACAAAGATGAATGTATCCGCAATACGGGGCGAACAAGGCTGCTATTGGAAGAATGGAAAACTGAATGTATATAAAAAACTCAAAGACTGGAATTATATGTATATGACAAATATCAGCTTGTATGCGATGTGTCGTGACAATCTGTTCAGTATTGTGGTATTGGTGATTGTGGTTCTGATCTGGGTGGGTTTGATTTTGAAAATTGCTTCCCATATGATCCATATTGCTTATAAACCGTGGGAAAATGTAGCGGAGACGATTGACACTGTCTCCAAAGGTGTTTTGTCCGCGCGTCTCGATGAGACAAAGCGTGATCCGGATATGGCGCGTATTACGGTCGGATTTAACGTAATGATGGAAAAAATTCTGGAATTGATGCAGCAGGTGAAAGAAGAGCAGAAGCAGGCAGATCAGATGCGTTTTAATGCACTTCAGTCTCAGATACAGCCGCATTTTCTCTACAATACACTGGACTGCATCCATTGGCAGGCCGTTATGGATGGGAACACTGAGATATCCAATATGGTAAAGGCTTTGGCGGCGTATTACCGTATCTGTCTGAGTAAAGGCAGAGATGTGATTTCTCTCGACGAGGAAATGAACCATATCAAAAATTATCTGTATATTCAGCAGATGCGTTACGGAGATGTGCTGACATATGAAATTTCAGATCCGGGCAGCGTTGGAAGGGTGAAGATTCCAAAACTGACACTGCAGCCCCTGGTAGAAAACTCGATTTATCATGGCATTAAGATTAAGGATGGAAAATATGGCCATGTAGAAATTACAGTCGGCACTCGGGGAGAGAATGTGATTATTACTGTCTGCGATAGCGGACAGGGGATGACAGAGGAAGAAATCAAGCATATGAATCGTCACATTTCTGAGTATGATGAGACGATGGGGTATGGAGTGCGTAACGTAAACAGACGCATTGAATTGTTGTATGGCATAGACTATGGCCTTCATTATCAGGCGAATGAATCGGGAGGTGTTACTGTGGAGGTAATGATTCCGAAAGAAAATTCTGTGAAATCAAAAGAGGACAGGCAAGATGTATAAAGCATTGATCGTGGATGATGAGAGAATTATCCGTCAGGGTATTCGTATGGTCGTTCCCTGGGAACGACTGGGAATCGGAGAAGTGTTTATGGCTTCTTCCGGGCAGGAAGCATTGGGAATATTTAAAGAAGAAAGACCGGATATTATGATTACGGACATCCGTATGACAGAAGTGACGGGGCTGGAGTTGATTTCTCAAATACGGGAATTAAATGAAGATTTAAAAATTATTGTTCTGACAGGATATGATTCTTTTGAGTATGCGAGAGAATGTCTTCGAATGCGTGTGGATGAATTTTTATTAAAACCGGTGGATGAGGAATATCTGATTCAGACTATACAGAAGCTTGTGACGATTCTTGATGAAACCAAAGAAAAAGAAGTCGTGGAAAAGCGCATGAGCCGGATCAAGGGAACCGCAGAGCAATCACGGCTGGAAGGCGTCATGAACGATTTTATTATGAATCGCGAAGTACCCGAAAAAAATCTGTATATGCTGGAAGAACTCTATGATTGTGACAGTAAGACACCGATGCAGATTATGCTGGTCATTCCTGCGATTAACTGGAACGGAAACATTGATGATGACAATGCCTCTTTTACCAGAATTACGATGAAAACGCTGGTGATTAGCGTGGTGGATGCACAAAATCGTGGCGTTACCTTTGAGACGGGAAACGGAATTCTAGTAACGGCTGTTTTTTCTCCTGAGACGAGCGATGAACTGGAAGCACTAGCAGAAGACATCAGCAGCCTGCTGCAGCAGGAATGTGATGTCAAGGTAAAAATCGTATTGGGAGGCAAGGTGGAAGGATTTTCGCAGCTGCATATCTCCTATAACGAGGCGATGCTTTTGCTGGAGCAGAAGAAGGATGGATACCAGACTGTGCTGGAACGAAAAGTCACAAAGAGCAGACTGGAGATGTTTCGCGAAATCTATGCAGAGCTGAAAAATGTGATGAGCAGTAATGTGGGAAACACAGAGAAAGTCATGCGGGCTTTTGATTCTTTCTGTATGGCGACAGATTCTTATAATATTTCCGATTCGTATCTGAAAAAATGCTGCTTTGAGATTGCATCTTCCGTGAATTTTTCTTATCTTGTTGATTCAGGAGATGACAGGAGTAAGGCGGTAAATGCATTGATGACGAGTCTGGTGAATGCAAACCGACAGGAAGCCTGTGAGATTACGCGAAAATTTCTGGAGACACTTCTGGATAGTCAGAGAGATGACAGCAATGAGATCATCAGCAAGACAAAACGTTACATACAGGAAAATCTTTCCCGTGATATTTCCGTTACCAGCATTGCGGAGACATTTTACCTGACGCCGAATTATTTTTCCAGATTGTTTAAGCGTGTGACAGGGGAAGGATGCAATGAGTATATTGTCCGTAAACGAATCGAACAGGCCCAGCTGCTTTTGGAGACAACGAATTTTAAATCCGGGCAGATTGCCAGTATGGTCGGTTATCGCGACAACAATTATTTCTCGCTGGCGTTTAAAAAGTATGTGGGCGTGTCTCCCACACAATACCGAAAAGATATTCGGGAAAAAGGATAATTATTTATAGACAAAGGAAAGTTTATTTTATATCAATTCGGAAGAGAGAGTGTTATAGTTTGGAATAGAACTATAGCACTTTTTATTATGAAAGCAGGAGAGAAAACAATGAAAAGAGATAGAAAAGAAGCACAACGCAAAGCAAAAGCTCTGGTAGCAAAAATGGATTTGATGGAAAAGGCGTCCCAGTTGAAATATGATGCGGCACCAATTCAGAGACTGGGTGTACCGGCATATAACTGGTGGAATGAGGCTTTGCACGGGGTTGCAAGGGCAGGTCTTGCGACTGTATTTCCGCAGGCGATTGCGATGGCTGCGATGTTTGATGATAAGAAGATGGAGAAGATCGCTGATGTGATCGCGACAGAAGGAAGAGCAAAGTACAATGCTTATTCTGCGCATAATGACCGCGATATTTATAAAGGTCTGACATTTTGGTCACCAAATGTCAATATTTTCCGTGATCCGCGCTGGGGAAGAGGACATGAGACGTATGGAGAAGATCCTTATCTGACTTCCCGCCTGGGCGTTTCTTTTGTAAATGGTCTGCAGGGGGATGGCGAGGTGATGAAAGCGGCAGCCTGTGCAAAGCATTTTGCGGTACACAGCGGACCCGAAGATCTGCGCCATGAGTTTGATGCGCAGGCGACGCCAAAAGATATGGAGGAAACGTATCTTCCTGCGTTTGAAGCGCTTGTTAAGGAAGCGGATGTAGAGTCTGTTATGGGGGCATACAACCGCACAAACGGAGAACCATGCTGCGGAAGTCCGACACTGATTCAGAAGACACTGCGGGAAAAATGGGGATTTGAGGGCCATTACGTTTCGGACTGCTGGGCAATCCGGGATTTTCATGAACACCATGGCGTGACTTCCAATGCCAGAGAATCAGCAGCAATGGCATTAAAGGCAGGATGTGATGTGAACTGTGGAAATACATATCTTCATATTATGGCAGCTTATCAGGAAGGTCTTGTGACGGAAGAAGAAATTACACAGGCATGTGAGCGACTGATGACAACGAGATATCTGCTTGGATTATTTGATGGAAGTGAATATGACAATATCCCATACAATGTCGTAGAGTGCAGAGAGCACAGAGATCTGGCCGTGGAGACAGCCAGAAACAGTGCCGTATTGCTGAAAAATGACGGTATTCTGCCTCTCGATAAAACAAAAGTAAAGACGATTGGTGTGATTGGACCGAATGCGAACAGCCGCGTGCCTTTGTATGGAAACTACTATGGAACGGCTTCACGTTATGTTACGATTCTGGAAGGTATTCAGGACTATGTCGGTGATGATGTGCGCGTACTCTATTCTGAGGGATGCCATCTTTACAGAGATCGGGTAGAGGCGCTTGCATGGGAACAGGATCGTCTCTCTGAGGCAGTGATCACAGCGGAAAACAGTGATGTCGTTGTTCTGGTCGTGGGGCTGGATGAAACGCTTGAAGGCGAAGAGATGGATGAAGGAAATCATGTGGGATCCGGAGATAAGAAAGATCTGCAGCTGCCAAAACCACAGCGTGAGCTGATGGAGCGTGTGATGGAAGTGGGAAAACCGGTGATCGTAGTGTTGATGGCTGGAAGTGCAATTGATCTTTGTTATGCGGATGAACATGCTCAGGCAATTTTGCAGGCATGGTATCCGGGAGCAGAAGGCGGAAAGGCAATCGCTCAGCTTCTGTTTGGAGAATACGCACCTTCCGGAAAGCTTCCGATTACTTTCTATCGCAATCTGGATGGAATGCCGGAATTTACAGACTATACGATGAAGGGCAGAACTTACCGCTATATGGAAGGAGAAGCTCTTTATCCGTTTGGTTTTGGACTGACTTATGGAAAAGCTGTTGTAACGGATGCCAGAATTTTGAATTCGGTTGATGCGTCTTCAGATATTCAGGTTGAGGCTGTGATAAAAAATACTGGTGACCGTAAAGTGACAGAAGTACTGCAGATTTACATCAAAGATGAAGAGTCTGTGTACGCAGTAAAAAATTACAGTCTGTGCGGATTCCAGCGTGTAGAATTAGAACCGGGACAGGAAATACGTGTGCAGATGACGGTGGCAAACAAAGCGATGACAGCGGTGACAGAGGAAGGAGAACGAATCATCGACAGTAAAAAATTCACTTTATTTGTCGGATTCTCACAGCCGGATACGCGCAGCATTGCGCTGCGTCAGGACGAACCAGTTGCGTTGACTGTTCGTTTGTAAATAAAAATATGGAAGGTTTTGCAGATGAAAAGAAAATCAGTAAAAAGAGTAGCAGTTATGTTGGTGACGGCAGCCATTGTTCTGACAGGGTGCGGCGATTCGGCTGCACAAAGTCAAGTTGATTCAACCACAGAGACAGTACGGGCTTCAAAAACACTATCCGAAGGGCTGCAAAAGTATGAGGGACGAAAGGTTCAGGAGACTTCCACTCCAGTTTTTACGGCGGAGGATATTCGAAAGATTGCGGTCAGAAAAGATGGAAGTGATCTATATTCCATTGAATATATTCCAGAAGAAAACAGGGACTCTTATGAGTACTGGAGAATGCGAGTTCCTTATGAAGACACCGTACTGGTCAATACGGAAGAAATGCTGAAACTTTATGAAATGCTGGAAACTATGCAGTTTGAGGCGGTGGAGGCTGAAAAAACAGGGATAGAAAATGCGTCAACAGAAATTGAAGTGGAATTTTGTCAGCCTTCTGAAGCAGAGGAAAGTGAGTCACGTCCGGTTTATGCAGATACAGCATTTACTTTGCTTGTTGGGGCGGAGGATGGACAGGGAAATTATTATACTGCCTTAAAATCTGAGCCGGATACAACGTATCTTATGGATAAAAATCTGATTGACAGCATTGTACTGGCAGAACCATTTTCCATGATTTTAAAGATTGCTTCGGTAGTGCCCATTGAAACGGTACAGCAGGTAAATATTCTGGCAGACGGCAAGGAGTATGTCATGAAAAAGAACGAGGACAGCTATTCGTTTGATGGAAAGGAACTGGATCAGGAGACATATCAGAAGCTTTATCAGGAATTGCAGAGTATTTTGCTGGAAAAGGAGCTTCCTTCTGATGCAGAAATACAAGACGATGCGAGTGAACTGAAACTGGAATTTATCAGAAATGTCAGAAATCTGCCGGATGTGACAGTAGAATATCTGCCTTACAATGAAGAATACGATATCCTTCGAGTAAATGGAACAGAAAACTTTGTCGTAAAGAAAACGGATGTCGATGCTTTGAAAGAAACGATTTCCAAACAGTAAAGGAGTTTTGCTTATGTTAAAAAATACTTTTTCCAACCCGCTCTTGCCGGGGTTTTATCCAGACCCTTCTATATGCAGGGTGGAGGATGATTATTATATGGTAACGTCTTCGTTTGTGTATTATCCGGGACTTCCGATTTTTCACAGCAAAGATCTGATTCACTGGGAACAGATTGGACACGGTATTCACAGACCAGAGCAGCTGGATTATAAGAATTGCGAAACTTCGGAAGGACTGTGGGCACCTACCATTCGTTATCATGATGGAACGTTTTATATTATTAATACGTTAGTTACGGAGGGACGTGAGGCGAGAAGAGACAATTATGTGATTACTGCCACAAATCCTGCTGGTCCCTGGAGTGATCCGATTTTTATAGAAGGAGCGGATGGAATTGATTCGAGCCTGTTTTTCGATGAGGACGGTTCTGTTTGGTATTCCGGAAATTTTATCAGCGAAGAGAAACTTTATGAAGGGCACCATGGAATTTATTTAAATGAGCTCGATCCGGAGACTTTGCAGTTTAAAGGGGAAAGATACATCATATGGGATGGAAAGAAAACGTACAGCCATTGGATTGAGGCACCTCATATTTATAAAAAGGATGGATGGTATTATCTGATGGTTGCGGAAGGCGGTACATTTGTCAACCACAGCGTGCAGATGGCCAGATGCCGCACAATCAATGGGGAATACGAGATCTGTCCGAGAAATCCGATTGTTTCTCATCGCCATATGCCGATTTTAAATCCAATCTCTGTGACGGGGCATGCCGACATTACGGATACCCAGAACGGAGAGTGGTGGATGGTACTTTTGGCTGTGCGTCCTTATGAAGGAGAACATTACAATCTTGGAAGAGAAACTTTTATGATTCCGGTTGTATGGGCAGAAGATGGATGGCTGATGGTGGACAATGAAAACGGACTGGTCAATGAGCAGGAGAGAAAGCCTGCACTTCCTGAAAAAATCTATCCGCCTATGCCGCAGTGCGAGCATTTTGAGGAAGAAAATCTTCAGATGCAGTGGAATACGATACATCCCCCGAAGGAGCTATTTTATTCTCTGAAAGACAGACCTGGCTATCTGCGTCTGTTCCATCGCCCGCAGACGTTAGAGGAAATCTGTACCCCATCCTTTGTGGGCAGAAGACAGCGTCATAAGAATTTTATGGCAAGGACAGCCATGGAATTTACGCCTGTGACAGAGGCAGAGGAAGCTGGAATTGCGCTGGTGCAGGATGATCGTTTTCATTATGCCATGACAGTCGGAATGGAACAGGGAAAACGATGGCTGCGGTTGTGGAAAACAGAACATGCAGTGAGACAATGCATCAAATCCGTTGAAATACAGGAAGCAGACCGCATTTATCTCAGTGTTCAGGGACATACGACGGGATACAGCTTTTATTATGGACACAGAGAACAGGAACTTTTACTGCTGGAAGAACATGTGGATGCATCTCTGTTGAGTTCTGTGGTGAATAATGGATTTACCGGTACTTATATTGGTATGTATGCAACCTCCAATCATACAGAAAGCTCTAATCATGCAGATTTTGACTGGTTTGATTACCAGGGAGAATAAGAAACGAGAAAGGGAGTGCCGTCACAGCACTCCCTGTTTGATTACCAGATTTTGATTTTGTTTGTGCCTTCCTGCAGTCCTTCGAACGGTCCAACAGTTGGTACGGAACATCTTGGAGTGCCGAGATAGTCGGTATCCAGTACGATGCTGCTTCCGTCAGGTGCGTCGAAGATACATTCGGTGATTCTTGGAGAACCAAGGTCTTCTGTGGAATAAATTTTCGTGTCTAAATCGAGCACTCCTTTTTCAATGTTCATTTCGAGATATAGACCATCAGCTTCTTCGAGGATTTTTACTTCCGGAGACTGATTGCTGACGTAAGAGATGCTTTCTTTTTCGTATGGTTTTGCGCCGTTTAAATAAACATTTCTGTCAATGTAAACTGGCTGCTGGACAAGCTGGAATTGCTCATGGTCACCATTTCCAAGAGAGGTAAGCGTATCAATATACTCTTCCATAGAACCTGGATGGCCATTGTAATCATCAGTTCCATATTTGGATTGCTCTGTGTACGTTTTTGCTCCGCCGAGGAAGATGTTCTGGTGGATACGGTCATCACCGCTGTACACAAAAGACACACCGGCAACTTGTGTGGTATGTGGGAAATGATAAGGTGTGGAGCGATCCAGCACGGCTTCTTTTCTCATAGTGCCGCAGCATAAGTTGTGAAGGTAAGCAGTTCCCTGCGCAATGTTGTCAAAGTTGTAGTCGGAAGCAAAAATGTTGTTGTCTACCATACATGGACCGTGAGTAACTTCAATCATCAGGTCGCGGTCGTTTTTGTAGTACAGATTTTTGCTGACTCTGGTTCCCTGTGCCTGCCAGTCCAGCCAGGTACCGAGTGCACAGTTGTGAATGCGGTTGTTGTGAATCTGTACATCAATGGCAGCGTGAAGCTTGATACCGGCAATTTCGTAACCAAAGTACTCGTGTTTGACTGCAATATTGTAAATGTGATTGCCGTAGATTTCACTGAAGATGCATCCCATATGTCCGACAATACCATTCTGGCCGCAATCATAGATTACATTGTTGCGTATGATATGAGAACCAATGGTTTCCTTGCTCCATCCGATTCTTTCTGCTAGGAATACGGACTCCATCTGATAGTGATAACCTGGTTTGCGATGATATCTTGTACAGAAATTGTGTCCGGTAGAGGCTTCTTTTCCGATGCTGATGGCACTGCATTTTGCGTCGTGGATAATATTGTTTTCGATGATCCATCCCTTGCTCCAGTTTGCACCGAGAAGTCCCGGCTGATCAGCGGTCGGCGGTGTCCATGGGCAAGCTGCCTGGGCCATCTCAAAGCCCTGGACGGTAATGTAATTGCATCCTGTTTTCAGGGGATAGAAACAGCATTTACGAACATTGATCTCTGTCAGTTCTTTGTTTGGATCAGCACCCTGAAAATTGGCATAAATTGTTGTTGTCTCGTTGTCTGTTTCGCAGTACCACTGATAAACAGAATCTTCCGGATGAAGCAGTGGCTCCGGATGTTTGGTCCATGGCGGGTTGACACCTTCTGTGCGCATCACAGGATGTTTTACTTCTTCCAGCGTTCTTGCCTCGTAGAAGGATTTTCCGTTTAAGTAGACATCGCCCGGATGAAGATGGAATTCGCTTGGAGAAATCAACCAGTCACCGTTCAGCTCTTCTTTGTAAGGGTTGTAGTGACCGAAGAAGGAATTTGGAAGTACCACTTTCCACACAGTTCCTTCTACATTCTCCCAGCTTGTAATCTGCTCGGATCCTTTGATGATGACTTTTTCGCCATCGGCAGCTTTGTATGTGATGCGGCAGATATCGCTGCTTCCGCCGCGTGCCGGTTTGACCCATTCACGGTAGACACCTTCGTGAACAATAACGGTATCGCCGGCTTCTGCGAATCTTGCTGCCTGTGAGATGGTGCGCAAAGGAGCTTCTTTCGTTCCGGCAGCATAATCATTTCCTGTTGTTGCAACATGAAATTCTCTCATAATGGTCCTCCTGATTAAAGTAATAATTTGTACTTAAAAAATAGCAAAAACTGTAAAAAAAGGCTTTACAATTCTTGCTCAAATATCTGCAATAATTGCCGCATTGATAAAAAGAGGAAAGGAGATGGTATCGTGATCGAACATTTGGATGGTATTTTTGAGAGGGTGGATTTCCGGGGAAAAAAGGGAATCCGCATTAATTATCTGGATACTTGTGAGAATTTTCCGGAACACTGGCATTCTCCTGTTGAGATGATCCGGGTTGTGCAGGGAGGGTATCAAATCACAGGGAACGGGAAGCATTATTTGCTGGAAGAGGGAGATATCGCAATCATACGACCGGGAACGATTCATGCACTGGAAGCCCCGAAAAATGGGGAGAGGGTGATATATCTTGCGGATGTCGAGGCTATGCGTAAGATTGCTGATTTTGAAATGACATTGACGATTTTGCCTGATGTCACCGTGGTATCGGGAACAGATGAGATATATAAGAAGATTCAGGGATATCTTGATGCGGTTGAAGAAGAGTATCGATTGGGAGAACCATTTTATGAAACTTTGATTTATTCGTATATTGTAAAAGTTCTTGGAATCCTTGGCCGTTATGAATTATCCAGACAGCCTGAAAACATGACAGAAACAATTCCTTCACAAAAACATGGAAAGATATTGATGGATGTCTGCAATTATATCAATGAGCACTGTACAGAAGATCTGACACTGGGACAGATTGCAGATTTGGCGGGATTCAGCAAATATTATTTTACGAGAATTTTTAAAGATTTTACGCATGATTCTTTTTATCACTATTTAAATGGAAAACGCATTTCTTATGCCCAACAGCTGTTGGTAAACAGGGATTACTCTGTCACGGAAGTTGCGCTTCGCTCCGGATTTTCCAGTCTGCCTGCTTTTATACGAATGTTTAAGCAATGGAAGGACTGTACGCCGACCGCATTTCGAAATATGTATTCTCTCGATTGTATGAATTGCATGAAACCGGAGAAAAACTATAAAAATATGTCTGCCTGTGAGAAAAAGTAAGATTTTTATAGGAAATGGACAGGATATTAAATTCACCATTTTTATTGGAAATGTTAAGATGATAACATAAATTAAGAAATTGGGAGGAAGAAAAATGAAGAAAAGAACCAAGAAACTCATTGCTTTATTCATGGCTACTATGATGGTTGGATCTCTTGCAGGATGCGGAGGATCCGGAGATTCATCATCCGACAGTGCAGCTGCTGAGGAGAGCGGCTCTGGGGACAGCAAAGAAATCGTGTTCTGGAACATCGGAACAGAGGAAGTAGACAAGGCCATTTATGACAAAGCGATTGAAAACTTCAACTCTAACACAGAATCTGGTTATACAGTATCCAGCGTTCCGGTTCAGAACGACAATTACAAAGAAAAACTTGTCATTGCCATGAGCTCCGGAGAGTGTCCGGATATGTACATCAGCTGGTCCGGCGGTCCTATGAACGAGTACATTGACTCCGGATATGCACAGCCAATCACAGAGTTGTTTAACAACAGCGAGCTTCCTGACAGATTGATGGATGCAGCGATTGAGCAGGCGAAGTACAAAGATGAGATTTATGCAGTTCCGTACATGAATATTTCTATTTCCGGTATTTACTACAATACAGAAATTTTCGAGAAATATAATCTGGAAGTGCCGACAACCATTTCTGAGCTGGAAGCAGTCTGTGATACTCTGGTAGAAAATGGAATTACACCATTTGCACTTGCAAACGGACCAAAATGGACAGGATCCATGTACTTTATGAATCTTGCTGCACGTTATGGCGGACTGGAGCCATTCCAGGAGGCAGTTGCAGGAACAGGTAGTTTTGAGGATGAGTGCTTCATCAAAGCTGGAGAGACCATTCAGAATTGGGTAGAAAAAGGATACTTCCCAGAAGGATGCAACTCTCTGAGCGAGGATGACGGACAGGCAAGACAAATGCTGTATCAGGAAACAGCAGCAATGTCTCTGGCAGGAAGCTGGTATACCTCTATGATGCAGCAGGATAGCAAAGAATTTGCAGCAAAAATGGGATGGTTTGCATTCCCGGCAGCAGACGATGCCAATACAGATGCTTCTATTCTGATTGGAACAGTAGGCGATAACTTTATTTCTTTTAACTGTGAAGGTGAGAAACTGGAGGCGGCTTTTGAGTGTGCAACAAAATTTTCAGAGGATGATCAGATTGACTTTATGATTGAGTCCGGTAAGATTCCTCCTATCAAAGGCGTGGATGAAAAACTGTCTGATGAGACAAGCAAGACAATTATGCAGGCGGTTAACAATGCTTCTGCAGTTCAGCTGTGGTATGACCAGTATCTGCCACCAGCAGTAGCTTCTGTACATCTGGATACCTGCCAGGAAATCTTTGGCCTGACAATGACACCTGAGGAAGCTGCAAAACAGTTCCAGCAGGCAATGGAAGAGTATAACGCAGACAAAGCTGAATAAAGAATACTGGTACAAATGAAAAGTGTTCCGGTTCATTCCGGAGCACTTTTCCTAACAGGATAAGAAAATCCTGTACAGAAAATGAGGTGAAAAGATGAAGGAAAAGAATTCTTTGCTTTTGAAGAGACAAAGAGAAGTCAGGAATGCAGCATTTATTTTCCTGCTTCCGATTGCGATTTTAATGACGATTTATGTATTCTATCCAATCGTCGATACATTTATAACAAGTTTGTACAAATGGAATGGAATTTCGGCAGATAAAACGTTTATTGGACTGAAAAACTGGCAGAAGCTGATGACAGATACGAATTTCTGGTCCGCATTTAAGAACAACATTATTGTTATGATTCTTTCTATCTGTATCCAGATTCCAATCGGTCTGGCATTGGCAACTTATATTGATTTCGTGGGAAAGAAAGCTACCGTATTCAAAGTGCTTTGGTTTATCCCGATGCTGATGTCCTCAGTTGCGATTGGTTTCCTGTTCAGTTATGCACTTGCGACCAGTGGCGGTATCATCAGTACCATCTCCAATTTCTTCGGTGGAGGAAACATTGATCTTCTGGGAAATCCAAAAACGGCGTTATATACGGTAATCGGTGTTATTGCATGGCAGTTTACCCCATTTTACATGGTGTATACGATGGCTGCTTTTACTAATATTTCCACAGATGTTTTTGAGGCGGCAAGAATCGACGGTGCCACAAGATCACAGTATTTCTGGAAAATTGCTTTTCCGCTTCTGAAGCCGTCTTTAAAGAGTGCGGCAATCCTTTCTATGGTCGGATCTTTGAAATACTTCGATTTGATCTTTGTTATGACGGGGGGCGGCCCTGGAACTTCTACCGAATTGATGGCAACCTACATGTATAAGTATTCATTCTCAAAATTTAATATGGGCTATGGTTCAACCGTTGCGGCTGGTATGTTTATTCTGATTTCCATCGTATCGCTTGTGACCATGCGGCTGCTCAATGGAAAGGAGGAAGCATAAATGGATACCTATAAGAAAAATCAAATGAAAAGCAGAATAAGCTGGATTTTTGCTACAATTCTGGCACTGGCGTGGACACTTGTGGCAATTTTACCGTTTATTTTTATGGTATTGAACTCCTTCAAAGAAAAATTTGAGATGATGACAAAAGGTGTTTTCAATCTTCCGGACAAATTTTATCTGGACAACTACAAAGCAGTGTTGGAAGGAAACTTTATTACATTCTTTCTGAACAGTGTGATTGTACTGTTGGTAACACTGGTGCTGCTCTTGTTTATTTCAGCATGTGCTTCTTACCCACTGGCACGTTTCAAATTTAAGCTGAATGGACCGATTTATGCGCTGATCGTTGCCTGCATGGCAATTCCGGTACATATTACATTGATCCCTGTCTTTAAAATGACAAAAGCCTGGGGATTATACGACTCAATCTGGGCTTTGTTAGGACCTTATGTGGCTATGGCAATACCGATTTCTGTATTCATTCTGACCAGTTTTATGAAAGAAATCCCTATGGAGATTGAAGAGTCTGCAGCTATTGACGGATGCAATCGCTATCAGATGTTCTTTAAGATGATTCTTCCGTTGTCTAAACCGGGACTTTCCACTCTTGCTATTTACAATGGAGTAAATATCTGGAATGAATTCAGTTTTGCTTATACTTTAACACAGTCTGCGCAGAACAGAACACTGCCTCTGGCTGTATGGGAATTCCAGGGACAGTACTCGATGAATACGCCAATGATTATGGCAACGCTGACGCTGACTGTATTACCAATGATCATTCTGTTCATTTTTGCACAGGACAAGCTGGTAAAAGGTATGACGGCAGGTGCAGTAAAAGGCTGATTGAGCACGCAAATTACGAAAATTCGAATACAATCCTTTATCACAAAACAATCCCCTCATCATATGCTCCGTGTGATGAGGGGATTGTTTTGTGAATTTAGATTAGAATGGTTCGGTTATCTGGATAAACTGTGAAAATATTTTTTTATCATAAATGTATGCAGCCAGATAAGAAAAGATGCCAAATCCGAGGATGCACCAAAACGCCAGAATGTAAACGGCAAACACTGGAAAAAAGAAAATAATGATTGCAGGAAGATAAACCAGCAGAGATGCCGTAAGTGCCCAGGGAAGACGGCGGGCCGTCATAATAAATGCATTTGTAAGGGTATGTAAAATTGTGTTTTGAAATCTGGATAACAAAGGAAATACCATAGCAAATATAAAAGCACAGATTAGCAGCAAAGTGACGTTCAAAACAAGAAAAATCTGACTGCTGGAGGAAACTTGTGCATCCGGAAGGAAGAACAAAATGTTCAATATCATAATTCCGAAAAAAATAATTGCTGGAATCCAGATGCATGTGGCCTGCCTGAAGTTTGTGCGGAAAGAATCAAAGAAATTTCTGGCGACATATCCCTCATTGTGAACCAGCTTAATGGATGCATAAGATAGGGCCGTAGTGGCGGCACCGATTGTAATAATAGGGATGCAGCAGATCACATATAGAATACTCAATATGAGAAAATCTGCGATTTTGTTGAGAATGCTGTATACAGGACCATCCAATTCAAATACTTTCATAAAATAACACGCTCCTTTTATAAAATTCATAAAGATAATAGAAGACGCAAAAAAGATTCTTCTGCGACAGTTTGAGTATAGCATGGGAAATCAACAGAAAGAATGAAATAAACTGTCTTCTTTCTTGAGATTCGTGCGCTGTTTTTGAACAGATACGCAGTTTATCTTTTTTTTCATATATTTTTCGACTTTGTTCATTGATTCTATAAAGGGGAAGTGTTATCATTCTTATTTATATAGAAATTTTAAGAGGAAAGAAATTCCAAAGGAGTAAAACGCTATGAAAGAAAAATTTTACAGATTCATGCAGGGACGATATGGGTCAGACCAGTTTTCCAGATTTCTGATCGGAGTTGATTTTGTGTTGATTTTTCTATCGTTGTTTATCAGGAAAAATCAATTCTTATCTGTGGTAGTCA